>DPLM01000331.1 GCA_003541985.1 Deltaproteobacteria bacterium
CGAATATAATTCGAAATCATAACTGGGTCCATATATTGTAACGCATCTAGCCCTACATCTTGGTCAGACGCATTCATCGACCCAGTAAGCTCCTTAGCTTTATCTGCTCCCAGTGCAGCGTTAAGAGCATTTTTGACGAAGTCAGGCGAAGCCATCAAATCTCCCCCACCTCCATCAGAAATGGATTGTCTGTAAAATTCTTCTAGTACTTGATCCAGTTCCTCCGAAGAAATGTCATTGAATCTAGTCATGTAGTAGCCAACTTGCTGAATTTCGGCTTCTTCCAAGTTCTTCATGACTTCTGCCGCTCCCTCTTCGCCGAGAGCGAGTAAAAGAATTGCGGCTTTTTTAGGACCAGTGAGTTTACCTACGGCCATTCAACCTCCATGTCTTGGCTTTAAGAATATCGCCACCATCCAAGTGGCATCATTAAGAAATTATCAAAATTTTTCTTCAGGAAAGAATCTACACTCTCAACTCAAAAATGAGAAGTTCCTTGGCGTTTTTTCAGTCCAGAAGGGGGCACAACTACTGCATTTTATGGCACAATTAAATTAGATTTTTTTTGGCTAGCTATGAGACTTTTACTACTGATCCTTCTTTTTTTCAATCTTTCAAGTTTGCTGCAAGCACAAACTTACGACACCTCTTACTCAGAACTGCGTCGACCCGGACAAGCTGTAAGAAACCTTGGCATGGGAAATACAGGGGTAGCACTGAGTGCTGATGAATCTGCGTTGTATTACAATCCTGCTGGTTTGGGTGGTGTTGACAGTTTAATGCTGAACCTAAGTATTTTGTTAGAAATTCCAGCAATCAGTGAATTACAATCCAGTCAAGATAAACTCAGTAATGGTGCATCTGTTTCGATCGATTTGTTGCACATACGCTCACTAAACTCATTTAGTTTCATAATGCCTTTTGGAGATTGGTTTACAGTTGGTGCAATCTACTCTCTTGAGTACACTTATGATTTTGCTGCAACTGTTGATATTTCTGGTACTGGCAATCAAAAAACAATCAATACAATTGAAAACAGTAATATCAAGCTTGGGATGAGAGAGGATGGTCAGGTGAGGGTCGGTGCTGCTATTGCTCCTGGATCTGGGCAATGGATTTGGGGTATTCAGCAAAATACCATAACACGAAGGGAACAGCCTATCACTTCAGTAGCTTTTAAAGACTTAACTGAGGACATCATCAGTACTTCTGACCTTCTAACTCTAAATTCACTCCTTAATTCGGCTGCCACTAACGGAGCTGCCAGCCTAACACCAGATAATGTTACTTTCATCGAAAATGTTACCAAACAAATTCAAGCCCTAAACGTGAACGAACTTGCAGAAAAACTTGAATCAAAATTTGCGTGTTACACTTCAAATAAAACATCAAATTCTTACAGCCTTGGGTTCCAGCGAAGAGCCACATCTGCATCGTGGCTTAGAATGTCTTTTGGTGGAGTTGCACATAATATTGGGCATCTAAATTTTGGCAGTACGGATAATTGTCCAAGAGACCACATGCCAGAATACGATATTGGCTTCTCAGCCCAACCAAAATTTGGCCCATTACGTTTCTTATTCGCTGCGGATTTAAGAGACTTCACATATGCAAACGCAAATGACACCTACTGTTTTGAAAACAAAGGCAGTCCGGGATGTCTCCAGAAGAGATTTAATTGGGGATGGGAATTGGGTTTTCTACCAATTGATTCAGGTGCAAGCTTCGTTTCAGTCAGAGGTGGCGTCAGTCAAAATAGACCAACGTGGGGTGCTGAAATCAATCCATTTATCTTTTTCCGTTTTTTTACAATCGAATATGCACACTACACAGAAAGTATGGGACAAGAAGCAGGGGACCAGACAAATGCTCGTGATGTAATTCAACTTCGATTTGCATTCTGAGTGATATTATAACATCTACTGATTTGAACTCTCCAGAGAATGACACCAGTTGCTGCAATCTTACCAGCTGCCGGGCAAGGCAGGCGCATGGGTGCTAGTCAGAATAAACTTTTCCTTCCACTAAACGACTCGAGCATAATAGAAGAGACACTACGTAAAGTAATTAGTCACCCACAAATCTGCCATATTTACTTAGTCTATAATCAAGAAGACCACGAATTATTGAACTCGTTACGCTCACTACCAGATCTGACACTAGTCTTAGGTGGGGAAAGACGGCAAGACTCTGTGGCCGCAGCATTAGCACAAATTCAAACAGATCGTCTGGTTGAAAAAGTTATCGTGCACGATGCAGCACGACCACTTTGCTCAACAGAGTTGATCAGCCGAGTCATTCGAGCACTGGAGCATTATCCGGCAGTCATTCCCGTCATTCCGCTAAAAGACACAATTCGCAAAATTATTGGTGATCAGGTGAAGTTGGTAAATCGACAAGATTATGTGTCGACTCAAACCCCACAGGGTTTTAATTTGTCATCTTACTGGCAAGCTACTCTTCAATCTCAGCAGGAGGACTGGGACGTCACGGATGATGCTTCTCTGCTTGAAAAAACAGGAATTCCTTTGCATCTCATACCCGGAGAGGAAACAAACCTTAAAATCACAACACCTCTGGACTTGGAGTTTGCGAGGTTTCTTTCAAACCATTCCTTCAACCAATAGACCAATCAACTTTCATGAATTTTCACTTGTCGCGGATTCACAAGTTCCTCACAGCATTGATGCTGCTAGGTTTTTTTTCATTAATGCTGTCTGTTTATGCACAAGAAGATTTGGAAGTTGATAATGCCACTGTAGAAATGCGGGCACGATTCGAAGCTCTTTCAAAGGATGTCTCGATCAACTTACCTCCCACCTTAGTTCTTCAAGAATTTATAAAGATTATTGCCATTGAAACCAACACGGTTTTTCTCTACGAAGAGAAAAATTTACGCGGCCAGATGTCGATCACGGCTCCTCCAAATCTAAAAGTATCTGCCAAAGACGCGCTTTATTTCTTTGAGAAGATTCTTCAGACCCAAGGTCTCGCTTTAGTACCTAGAGCCAACAGTAACGTTGTGGAAATCCTTCCCGCCGCGGAAGCCCGGTTTCTCAGAATTAACATCTCAAAAGAAGTACCCCTAGATACTGATCAAGAATTTGTGATGCGATTGATCAGCTTCAAACATGCTGATTTAAAGAGAATACAAGCAACACTACAACCGATCTTCTCTAAAGCTGGGGCGATGCTTATTTATGAACCTTTAGAGATGCTGATCGTCTTGGACAATGCTGCAAACGTGGAACGGATCGAAGAAATTATTGAAATGCTTGATGTTCCAGCGCCAGAAGGAGTGGGACAGGAAGTCACACTTTTTTCGCCAAAGCACAGTGACATCAAAGAATTGCATAAAACCGTCACAGATCTATATGCTAATTTGCAACGAAGTGGGAAAGCAATCACATTTAAACTAGTCATTGAAGAGCGCATGAACGCGCTTTTCGTTGTTGCAAATAAGCCAGTTACAGACGAATTGATCAGTTTCCTCGAAAACATCGATGTCCCTGTTGAGGGCAAACAAATGACCATTCAAAGGTTACGATACCTCAAACCTCAGGAAGTGATCGGTTTGCTACAGACTGTATTCCCTAAAACCGCCTCAGTGCAACTTGTACCTTTTGAACCAATGAATGCTGTTGTGGTCATCGCCAGCGCAATCAGTACGAGAAGTGCGATCAGCTTAATTGAGCAGTTAGATGTTGAAAGAGAACGAGGAGTTGAAATAA
>DPLM01000209.1 GCA_003541985.1 Deltaproteobacteria bacterium
GGCTTTATGGCAGGCCATGCGTATGTTGCTGATGCCGCTAATGATTCTGATTTTCAGAAGCTCCTTCTTGAAATGTGGCAGGATGAGATCATTCCAACTCTCCGTATGCCCGCAGGGATTGATCTTCAGGCTTATGCCCATGACCTTATGGCACGCTATCAAAACCCAGAACTCCATCATCGCCTTTATCAAATTGCGATGGATGGCTCCCAGAAGCTGCCTCAAAGATTATTAGGTACCCTCCGTGATCATATTGCTTCCAATCGCATTCCAAAAAGAATCCTGCTCGCAATTGCAGGCTGGATGCGCTATGTGACGGGAATCCATGAAAATGGGAATAGTTTTGAGGTTCAAGACCCATTGACTCCAAAGCTGCAACAGCTTGCCAAGGACACTGGTTTCCTCAATGGTCCGTTGAATAGTGAAAAAGCTCCAGAATACGTTAAACAATTACTGCAATTAGAGGAAATATTCGGCAGCGACCTAGCAAATCATACTATATTTTCACAGCAACTTACCTCAGTCCTTCAAGAACTGACAGAGAATGGGATCCGCTCAGTGCTGCGGCAAAATGTAATAGCTTAATCAACAGAGATATTCGATGAGCGCGAATCGAGACTGGGAAAATCAAATGAAGCGATCCTCCATGGAGGAACTGAACCATTTCCTAACAACTGTTCTGGAAAAAGGAGGAACCCGAAGTGAGGCCGCTTCAGCGGTTGCCAAAGCTCTTTGCTCAGCTTCTGTAAAAGGTGTGGATAGCCATGGTGTACGATTATTACCACACTATGAAAAAGTTGTTCGAGGAGGGCGTGTCAATGGGAAATCAAAACTTGAAGTGAGGGAAGTAACCCCAGTTGCAGTTGAGGTTAATGCAGACAATGGTTTCGGACATTATGCATCTTATCGTGCGATTGAGGAGGGAATTCAAAGAGCCAGAACTTACGGGATCAGTATGATTTCAGTAATTCACTCCTCACATCTTGGAGCTCTAGGTAGTTACGTTGAAGAAGCAGCAATTGCCGGATTCCTAGCCTTTGGTTTCTCCAATACCGACACTCTAGTTTTGCCTCATGGATCGAAAAAACCCTTCCATGGCACAAACCCGATAGCATTCGCCGCACCATTAGACAATGATACGCCCTACCTGGTAGACATGGCTACGAGCTGCGTTCCTTGGAATCGTGTAGCCGATTATGGAGCTCAAGGACGACCATTACCTGACAATGTTGCCGTAGATAAAAACGGGCAACCAACGAAGAATCCTAAAGATGCCGTTGCGCTCAAGTCCTTTGGTGGCACCCACTACAGTTACAAAGGTGCGGCTCTTGGTGGGATGACTGAAGTTCTTTGTTCACCTCTAACGGGTATGCCTTTTTGCTCACAAATTTTAAAGATGAACTCTGACGATATGTCAATCCCCAGGCATCTTGGCCAATTTTTTATGGTTCTTAAGCCGGATCTGTTTGTCTCTCGTGCCTCTTTTATGGAATTGATGCAGAACTATTTACACGAACTACGTTCCTTGCCAGCGCATGAAGGAATGGCTGTTATGGCACCTGGAGATCGTGAGTGGCGGGTCAAGGAGGAAAGATCAGCGCTTGGAATCCCAATCCCGGCTTATCTGGAGGGAGAATTCAGAAGACTTTGCCGAATCTACAGTGTTAAAGAACCTGATTACATCTGAAGTGTACAAATTTTTAGCGTAAGTACTCTCGAGCGACCCAGCCTTGGTGGCTTCCTTTGTAACGGGCTGGTCGATCAACCATCACTCTTGCCCAATCTCCTGAAATACACTGCTCTAAAACACTCATACCAGATTCCAACCTCGCTACCAATTCCTGATCTGAATCGTTGGGATTTACGTAGGTAACCTTCTCAAACTTGGTTCCAGGTCCAACTCTCAAATTCACCCGATCTCCTACTACTTCTCTTTTCTTGCCAGTCAAATCTTTTCCATCGCAAGGGGAATCTGATTCTACCGATTCTGTTTCCGTCACATTCTTTTTCGAGGAGGCTGGATCCATCGTTTGATAATCCATCAGTGCTATAAATATTATAAGCAAATGGACAGTCACAACTAGGGCCAACGTTATCCAGAATTGAGAAGATTGAGAGAGTTTACTGAACATCAAGGGCTGGTGTTTGACGATTCGAATTAATAAGGCAAACAATGAATCGAAAAAGGATAGTCTGCCGTAGATCCCGGTAGGTGTCCACCATTGGATTTTTGAACGATAATAATGAGAAAGTTGATTAAAGATTTTTGAAAAGCTCTAATTTCCCCAGATCAGGCTTTCAGTATCTGATCTAAACTAGAAAATCCTAAAGTGAATAGCAGTTAATAGAGGTTGTTTGATTTGGAAAGTGATCTCTAGAAAGTCTGGGAAAGCAGGAATGAAGATTTATTTTTACGCCCCCCTTGCTTTAAGGTAGCGATTAAATGGGTGAGGATACTTGTGATCAATTGTGTAGTGCTCGCGAACACCCACAAAAACTTGCAGGCGCTCAGAAGAAATTAGCGAATTAAAAGTTTTTTTTCTTTTCTGCTTCTTTCCAAATTAGATCATCGTAAAATTCTAATCATCTCTATACTCAATCTGGGAATACCGTTAAAGTTCGGTTTCTTAGTATCCTT
>DPLM01000367.1 GCA_003541985.1 Deltaproteobacteria bacterium
AGCAAAGCAACTGAAGCTCGAAGGCCTACGCACTGAGTTGGCGGTCTTACGGACAGCCCGCTGTGCAGCCGCATGGCAGGAAAGTCAAACTCTGATGGAAGATCATGTGCAAGAAGCCTGGGAGTTGTGCCTTGGGCAGTCTATCTCCCAGAACACTCCGCCAGGTCTGCCCACCGAGCAACAGCCGCCCCACAGTCAGCAAATTCCACCACGACCGAAGTGGCAGACCTCCCGGCAACCTCGAGGTACTCGGCCTGAACCAATCTCCTTGCGAACCGATTTAAAGACCAAGAAGGATGATATCGTCTGGCAAGCATCACGGTCGATGTTGGGGCCACCCCCACCATTGAGAAATTCTGCACAACAAGGGAGAACTCTGGACTGGATAGCAACCTTGCGCAAATCCTGGCGAGGTTTGAATAATTCTCCTGTTTGGCAACTGCAGTATGCTCGCACTCAGCGCCGTCGCTTCTGGTGGCTGCTTGTCGATGCGAGTCGCTCGACTGGGAGTACAGACTTTCTTGCCCTCGTTAGGAATCAACTCATCCAATTGACTCAGCGGTATCGCGCAGATCGCTTTCACCTCATGGTGCTACAATCCGGCAAGAGTCTCTGCTTGGGTCGAAAGATAAGTGCTATCGAGGCCGAGAGGAGACTTCTGGAAATACGGGAAGCTGATGGTGGCAGCGCCTTGTTCAAATTGCTGCGCCAATCCCAGGTTGCTCTTAGACGGAGTGGAGTTGGTCCCAAAGATCGGTTGATCTTCGCATCCGATGGCCTGTTTGAGGTCACTGGAAGTAGTGTAACTAAAGAACAATCAAAGTTACGTCATCATTGGCAACAGTTACTCTGCTCAGGAATTGCCAGTCAATGGTGGCATCCAGTCAGTGTAGCCGGTTTGGAAAACTGGGTGGAAGAGTTATCGCAAGGGCTTCGCTTAAGGACCATGCGGTTAGAGGCGAGATGAACAAGAAAGTTCAATAGCTTTCGACAGACAACAAAATGGTCTCCGATAGTCAGCAGGATGTCGACCCTGACAAAAATCATTGATCTCGGCACGCGAATTCCAATGCTGCGAACTCCGCTTGCCTTGGGAGTGTTGACAGAAGCTGCCCTCAGTCCTGAGCAGAGGAGAATCCACGAGCAAGAGACAGTTATTGCCCAAGCACCTCCGAAGTGTACCTGGCCATAGCTAAGTACTTCAGGCATACTTCTGTTTTGCTACCCTAACCTTGTTCCTCTGCCTATGAACTTATAAATACCTATGCCGATTGCGTCAAATACCCTTTGGTTTAAAGCAAGAAGAGAATTGTCAATTCAATGAAGGCCAACTCAAAAATGAGTTATCTTCTTCAGATTTGGTGATGTTGGATAATCCACACACCCCGACCATTCAGGGTTTTCCAAGAAAAACCTTGTTGTCACTCATAGATGATAATCCACAAAACTGCTTAATGATGGATGAATCATATCTTGCTTTTGTAGATCTAGATTCATCTAACAGCTTGGTCCCCACAATTCGTCCCAATCTGATCGCGTTGAAGACAGTAACTATGTCTCACGGCTGGCTTGGCTTGGGTCCAAATTATTTTGCCGGAAGCAATCTTGATCGACACAGCTTTCTTGCAAGAAGATTTTCACCTACCTTAGTTCTTGGTTGGGCCCAGCAAACCGGCTTGGAGCTCGTTCATCAGGAACCAACAGTCCAGCGCGAGGAAATCGCTGACTTCCGTCATGAAATCCTGCCTCAATTGCAGTGTCACTCTCACCTCAATATCATTCCTTGCAATGCTCCCTATAATCTTTTACAGGTCACTTCAGAGTTATTCGCTACCTTAAAGAAACAACACTCTGCAATAGATCTCACGATGAGTTGGGGTGAGCATTACTCCGGCTTGACTGATAACCATCTACATATTGCTCTTTGGCATCATGAGGGACTTCAGCGATTTCTCTCCGTCCTGAAGCAATTGGAGTATTGAGTCTTGGCAAAAGCATTGATGCTCCAAGGAACAGGTTCTGGAGTCGGCAAAAGCCTTCTCTGTGCCGGCCTCTGTCGTCTACTCGCAAGGCGCGGTGTTCGAGTAGCTCCCTTCAAAGCACAGAATATGGCACTGAATTCAGGAGTCACTCATTCTGGAGAGGAGATGGGACGTGCCCAGATTCTGCAAGCTCAAGCTGCTGGATTAGAACCGGATATGCGGATGAATCCGATCTTGCTCAAACCCCAGGGACAGGGACGATCTCAGCTCATACGATTGGGTAAAGCTGTTGGGAGCTATGCCTACCGGGACTACTACCGACTGGCAGAAGAAAACTTCACGATTGTCCAGAGGGTTTATGATGAACTGTCCCACGATTTCGAGTTGCTTATTCTTGAAGGAGCCGGCAGTCCTGCCGAGATCAACCTTCAGCAGACTGACCTTTCAAACATGCGAATAGCTCACCATGCCGACGCCCGGGTCTTGCTGGTAGGCGACATTGACCACGGAGGAGTCTTCGCTTGGCTCAAGGGGACTTATGACCTAATTCAGGACAAATACCGTCCCCTGCTTTATGGTTGCCTGATTAACAAGTTTCGGGGGGATTACACTTTACTCGAACCAGGCATCCGTCTCTTTGAGGAAAAGGTTCCACTACCAGTGCTGGGTACCATTCCCTACGACTCCTTCCAACTTGACGAGGAGGATTCCCAGCAGATTCGCTCAACTCCTCGCGAAAACGCATCCCTGCGAATTCATGTTGTCCACTTACCACAACTCTCTAATTTTACAGATTTTACTCCTCTACAACGCCAACCAGACATTTCTCTGGAATACATCGAACAGCCTACGAATAGCCGACTACCGGATGTGTTGATTCTACCAGGTAGCAAGGGCACATTATCCGATCTGCAAATCCTCCGAGAAAGGGGATGGGAAAGCTGGATTCGGCATCATTTGGGAAGCTTTCTGCTGGTCGGAATCTGTGGTGGTTTCCAGATGCTGGGAGAGTGGATTACTGATCCTGCAGGCATTGAAGGGACAATCGATGGTGCATCTGGTTTGGGTATTCTACCTTTACGAACTGAGATGGCAGCTACAAAAATTCTGCAGCGCACTGAATACAAAGGTCTGGGTATTCTCAAAGAATGTCAAGTGAGTGGCTACGAAATTCATGCAGGAAGATCCCAACTACAGGAGGCAAAATGGATGGATTTGGTGGAGCCATCAGGATTGTGTGTCTGGGATGAAAAGCAGAAAATTCTTGGAACTTATCTGCACGGCATCTTCGATAAAGGGGGGGTAGCAAATCGATTGCTAAGGCTTACTGAAAAGCAAATTCAACCCATTCCGGATCATGCACAGGAAAATTTGCGAGAGTTGGACCGATTGGTTGATCTGATTGAGCGTCACTGCAACTTGTCGAGGATATTTGATGGGCTTTGCTGAACTCACCCTAACCAGTTGGGGGAGCCCTCTACTGTTGATCTGGTCGATCTTCCTTTTGGATCTTTGGTTTGGTGATCCCGTTTATCGATTTCATCCAATTCGGCTGATTGGCTCTTTGCTGAGCTACTTAGAGAAATGGCTGTACGCCAGAGGCTGGAATGGTTACCTAGGAGGCATCCTGCTCGGTTTGCTACTTTTAGGAATCGTATTGGGGTGTTACTTTATTTTGCAAGAATTCTTAAACGATCTACATCCCATCTTTGGTTGGGGTATTGATCTTTTTATAGGCTACAGTCTACTAGCCTTGAGAGATCTGGAGATACATGGGTTACGTGTTTGGCAAGCTACTACCGATAGCAATCTAATGAAAGCTCGGGAGGAAGCAGCCCAATTGGTGGGGCGAGATGTAGAAGAACTTGATCTCACAGGTTGCAATCGAGCAACCCTGGAGAGCCTCAGTGAAAACCTATCTGACGGAGTAGCTTCTCCTTTATTTTGGCTGACATTGGGAGGAATTCCAAGCATGCTTGCCTTCAAGGTGATCAGTACCATGGATTCAATGGTCGGCTATCGTAATGATCGCTACCTGTGTTTTGGCTGGTTCGGAGCAAGAGCGGATGATCTAATGAATTGGATGCCAGCTCGGCTGACCTGGGTCATATTAAGTATTTCAGCTTGGATTCTGCCAGGTTACGATGCTCGTATGGCATGGTTGATTGGGTTGTCTCAAAATCAATATATGCCCGGGCCCAATGCTGGTTGGGGACAAGCTGCGTCAGCAGGCGCACTGCGTGTTAGATTGGTAGGTGAAAAATGGAAAAATGGCAGGCTTCAACACAACGTCTGGCTAGGGTATCCTGATGATTCTGCCGAGGTTGGTGCTGACTCAATTCCGAAACTAATCCGTCTGAATCGATACGCTACACTGCTACTACTCATAATCATCAGCTTATTGATTGCTATTTTTAACTGAAATTATTGACTCTATCGAACTAATGGAACTACAAATTCTTGTACGCAAGTTAAAGGATTGGGAAGATCGACTAGAGGAGCAACGGCGACAACTTGAGCAGGAAGAGTGGAACTCCTTGCAGCAAGTCCCTGAAGCTAAAGAGCGTTTGTTG
>DPLM01000125.1:0-3092 GCA_003541985.1 Deltaproteobacteria bacterium
GACAAGGGTAAAGGATGGCACATGGGTATAATTTCTGATGTTTTTTTAGCCCCTTGGATACCTGCAATAATAGCAGTTTGAAAAACCGGTCCTTTGGATATACTCGCATCATCTTTCAATAATTTAAACAACTCCTCACCCAAGCGGATGACAGCTTGAGCGACAGCCTTACGCTCCGTGATTGTTTTGTGTGAGACGTCGATCATTCGCGGATGTTCTCGGTTATCCAGATGAGTGAATTTAGCACTCATGACGTAATTCCTTTGTTAGGGGTGTCCAAATTTGATGTAGTAAAACTTCTGAGGGGTGAAAGTCCGCCTTGTATTGCATTTTATTCGAATCAGGCACCCAATACCCAAGATAGTGCCATTTCCGATTGCAACGCCGGGCATATTCAATTTCATGTAGTAAAGAAAAAATTCCTAAGCGTCTATGCTGAGCCCTAGGCTCAAAGGCAAAGTAGACAGCGCTGGTTGAATCTTTGAGTCGATCAATCCAACTAACCCCAATAAGCTCATCCTCCAACCAGAAAAGTATCATTTCTGAAGGAACTGGACTGTCAATCAAAAACTCAATGAACTCTTCTTTTGAGGTTGAATTCCCCCGTTGATGCCAATATTTCTGATAACGTTGGTATAATTTAAAAACATCTTCTCGGAAAGCAACGGGTGTGTGTTCAATTCGTAGATCTTGGTTCTTTCGCTGTGTTCGCTTTTGTGAGCGGCTGGGCTGGAAGGAAGAAACATGTACCCGCAGCGGGATGCAGAGACGGCAATTCTCACAGGCTGGATGATAGATGGAGGTCCCGCTTCTACGGAAGCCCTTGCCCAACAGCGTTTCATAAGTTTCAGTTGGGAGTTGGTCAGCGTAAAAAGTGAGATTGTTCCATTGACCAATGGCTCTATATGGGCAGGGACCATTATGAGTGTGGTAAACTGTCCATGAATCTGGGAGAAACTCTTCCATTCAAGCTGCTCACATCATTCGGGCAGGCCTGTTGCGATGACCGTTACAGAAACCTGATCTTCAGGTGTATCTCCCAAAGTTGCTCCCCAGATGAGATTCACATCATCGTCAGCTAAATCTTCGAGTTGATTCATTGCGGCGGTTATCTCCAGAGCTCCCGCATCTCGAGGGGCAACTAGATGAATCAGAATGCCTTTTGCGCCTTGGATATCTGTGTCCTGCATCAAAGGGCTGTGAATAGCGCTATCGATGGCACGAAACATTCTGTCTTTACCAACACCTGTACCCTTTCCAATGACCGCACGACCCATTCCTTCCATCACCGTCTGCATATCAGCAAAATCAACATTGATATCGCCTACTCCATTCAAAAGATCGGTAATCCCTTGAATCGCATGCACTAGCACTTCGTCTACCATATGAAAAGCGTCTTTGAAACTTGTAGAGCGATCTGTTGCTTCTAGCAGGCGTTCATTTGGGATTACCAACAATGTGTCGGTGTTTTCACGAAGCGTTGCTAACCCTTGAATCGCAGCTCTCATCCGCCTTTTCCCTTCGAATGAGAAAGGCAGTGTTACCACACCAACGGTAAGAATTTTTTTTGATTTAGATATTCTGGCAATTACTGGAGCTGATCCTGTGCCTGTACCGCCTCCCATTCCAGCGACAATAAAGGCCATGTCTGCACCATTCAACATCTGTTCAATCTCAGCAGCACTTTCCTCAGCCGCATGTGCACCGATTTCTGGGCGAGCCCCTGCACCCAAGCCTCTTGTTAACTCACGCCCAAGCTCCATCTTTAAATTGGCGGTTGAGTTGTTCAGTGCCTTAAGATCGGTGTTACAGGCAATGAGCTCAACATGCTGGATGCCCTCATCTGCCATTTTGCTAACAACATTACCCCCCCCTCCGCCTGCACCTATAATCTTGATTGTGGGAATGAATGCGTCTTGCTGGGGAAGGGTAAAAGCTGGACCAGATGCTTCCATGATATCCTTGCGACCTAGAGTATGAAAGAGTTTATAAATGGGTGATTCTGTTCGTGCCCCAAATAACTGTCAAACTTACATTTACCTTGTTTTTTGGTAGTAATGAACATTATTATAAAATGTTTTTCTAAAAAAATATAACCAAATTGATTATGAGAATGAGTGATTCTGACGTAATGAAAAAAGATAGCCCAGATGCTCTCACAACGTCAGACATGCCCAAGGATTCCGCTTTAATAGCAACCAAAGGGAAGATTTATGACGTTTCAAGAAATGGGACTTTCCGATGCAGTACTTCGTGCGTTGGTGGCATCAGGTTTTACTCAGCCAACTCCAATTCAGGAGCAGGTAATTCCCCTGCAAATCCGACACAATGACGTAATTGGCCAAGCCCAAACTGGAACAGGAAAAACGGCCGCTTTCGGAATTCCTCTTATCGAAAAACTCTCACCGCGCCAGCGTCATGATGGCGAGCATACCATGGAGGCTCTAATTTTGACCCCTACGCGGGAACTAGCTTCTCAAGTCACTGACGAACTTCGCAGGATCGGGCTCTTCAAGTCATTATCTATTGTCACCATTTATGGTGGAGTTTCCATCGAACAACAAGTTCGTACTCTTCGCCGGGGTACCAACATCATTGTCGGTACGCCGGGGCGTGTGCTCGATCATCTTTCTAGAGGAACGATTGATTTGAGCGGAGTTCGCCACTTTGTTTTGGATGAAGCCGATGAGATGGTAGACATGGGCTTTATCGAAGATATACAAAAAATCATGCAGAGTCTCCCAGAGAAAAGACAAATTCTTCTTTTCTCTGCAACAATGTCTCCAGAAATCGATCGGATTGCTGCCAAATACATGAGTCGTCCTTCAACCGTCTCAGTTTCAAAATCCAACATCCTTGTTCCCCGCATTTCTCAGTGGCTGCACAAGGTGAAATCTTGGGAACGTTTTGAAGGGCTTTGCAGAATTCTCACCTATCATCGGCCTGAGTTGGCTTTGATTTTTTGCCAGACCAAGCGTGATGTAGATGAACTTTACAGACAGTTGCATGGACGAGGTTACAAAGTTGAAGCGCTACATGGCGACTACAGCCAACACCAACGTGATCAAGTGATGCAAAAATTTCGCAATCAC
>DPLM01000125.1:3489-4044 GCA_003541985.1 Deltaproteobacteria bacterium
ATGGTGGTCAATTACAACGTTCCTGAAAATCCGGAAACATACGTACACCGTATCGGCCGAACTGGCCGGGCAGGCCGTGAAGGTTTAGCTATCATGTTTGTATCACCAGAAGACTACCGGCAACTCTGTGCAATCGAAAAATTGATCAAAATTCATCTGCAGTATCGTGATTTACCGACACGGAAGGAACTCAAGACTCATCATCAAGATTTTTTGCAGATGCGAATCGAAAAAGGAACCAAGGATTTAGAGAGTGCAGATTACATTGAACTTGCAACCAAACTACTGGAAAATGGTAAGCCATTAGAAATCTTAGCTGCAACACTTAGAGTTGCTGGTGAAGCTTTGTCACCACAAATTAGTATTGATCGGCAGCACGAATTGAATTCAGAAAATACTGGAGCAGAGTACGGAATGGTACGCTTCTTTCTGAGTGGTGGTAGAACGATTGGCCTAACGGCTGGTGATGTGGTGAGATCTCTGACTCATTACACAAAGATACCAGGTGCGGAAGTTGGGAAAATCCTGCTACAAAATGATTTTTCCTTCGTTGAA
>DPLM01000140.1 GCA_003541985.1 Deltaproteobacteria bacterium
CATGATACTTCAGACGCTATTAGGTGGATTAGTCCAGGGCTGTATCTACAGCCTCATTGCCCTGGGCTTTGTCTTGATTTATCGTGCAACTCGTCAAATCAACTTTGCTCAGGGTGATCTGCTCATGCTAGGTGCTTACCTCGGCATGGAACTTCAGCTTTGGGGTGTCCCTTGGTCAGGAGCTTTACTGCTCAGCCTGCTGCTACTATTTCTGTGTGGTTCACTGCTACAGCTAGGACTACTGTCCTCTTTGCCAAGAGAAAACCCGATCTCTGTGATTCTACTAACTTTGGGATTGGGCTTTGTTCTGCGCTCTCTTGCAACCATGATCTGGGGTCCTGCACCGCTTTCCTTTCCAAATCCTTATGCACAACAGTTGTTTGTATGGCAAGTTTTGGTGATCAGTGGTGCCCAGCTTGGCGTATTGATGGGAAGCCTGATCGCTTGGCTGGCTTTATGGGAGTTACTTTATCGCAGCAGGATAGGATTAGGTTTGCGAGCTCTAGCACAAGACCACTGGATTGCGCAGGCTTCTGGGGTGTCGCGCAAACGTATGGAAGCCTTAGTTTGGGGTCTCAGCGCAACCCTCGCGGCATTAGGAGGAATATTGCTGGCTCCACTTTCTTTGGTTCATCCGGAGTTGGGCTGGCTAAGTATTAAGGCGTTTGCTGCTGCTGTTTTGTTTGGCTTTGGGAATGTGACAGGTGCTGTCTTTGGGGGTTTACTGCTTGGAATTACAGAACAGCTTTCTGCAGCTTGGTTGCCTGATGTCTCAAGAGATCTGGTCAGTTATTTAATCTTACTGTTCTGGCTATGGTTAAGAGGTTCGCACAGAATCGGTTCAGCGACGTTTGTGCTCCCAGGAAAATCCTGATGCGATTAAGGACGTTTATTGGTTTTGGTTTCCTTCTGACTATTCCATGGTGGGCATCTGCCTTTTGGCTATCCGAAGCTCAAACATGGCTGATCTATGCTCTCGCCGGACTGAGCCTGAAGCTTTTATCCCAGGAAGTTGGTCTGATCAGCCTGGGTCATTCAGCCTGGCTGGCAATTGGTGCTTACGGTAGTGCACTAACGCTGCAGGCTGGTGGAGCGTGGTGGCTTTCCTTATTGATTGGGGTTTCCCTTGGTGCAATGAGTGGCTGGCTACTAGGTTGGTCTACAGATCGCCTACAGGGAACAAGCCTGACAGTTTCGACTTTAGTTGCGGCCTTGCTGATTCAAGAGCTGTTGCTACTCGCAGAGAATTGGACCGGTGGATATAGTGGAATTTCTGTCGACACACCTGATTTGCTCAAGGGAAGTAAAGATCAACACTGGAGTTACTGGATGAGCGTGGTGGCTTTGGCGGGAGCCTGGTTCTGTTGGCAGCAACTTCAAGACAGCACAATTGGCCGACGTTGGAGAGCCAGTAAGAATAGTTCACAAGCGATGTGTCTGGGGATTAATCCACGACGAGTCAGACAGCAAGCCTTGGTCTGGAGCGGAGGCATCGCAGCCCTCTCGGGAGTTTTGTTGGCTTTGCAGCTGCAGTATTTGTCTCCAGAAGCCTTCCCATTGACACTTTCTCTCGAGATTCTGCTTATTGGTTTGCTGGGCTCTACCAACCTATGGGGCTTACTCTGTGCAGCAGCTCTAATACGCTTTCTGCCGCAACTTCTTGCAATAGTTCGTATGAACCTGCCCCCTTCCTGGCAGGACGTACCCGGACTAGAACCCCTGATTTTTGGTCTGATACTAATCTGCTGGCTCTGGCAAAAACGCTGATGGGTCCCTTTAATTCTTGAGCTGCTTGCGCATCCGCTTGAGTGTTTCCCGCGCAGACTCACGATTCTGTCGATCTAAAAACATTCCCTGCCACTGGAGCCATTCCCACATTGGACGCAACTCCGTGTGACCAATTGGAATCTGATGGTTGTTGACTTCTTGCACATAGCGTCTCACCAAAAGTGGAACTGGGACTTCATCTGCAAAGGCTTTGGCTCTTCGAACTGGTTGCCGAATTGGAGCATCGGTTTTTTCTTTTTTGGGAGGCTCTAACTTTGGTTGAGAATTTTTTATTGAAGTTGCGTCAATTGTACGCGCAGTTGCTAGAGTGGGTAAATTACCCTGCAAATCATCTGAACACTCTGGAGCCTTAGTACGTTGGACAGGTGGATTGGCTGATGACTGATTTGCGACCGGATTGAGCGAAGCTTGAAGAGAAGAAGCCTGTCCAAGAAAGAGTTGTAGTAATTGACTTTTTTCAGCGCAGGCGACCTGAAGTTGTTGACGTAGTTCTATAATTTCTGATCGTAGACTGTCGATGTATTCTCTGGTCAAGGAATCTTGATCCATCCGACAACTTGAATTTGGTGAATTGGGAAAAGAGGTGAGGTTTTCTTTCATGGTAGTCTCGGTGAACGGCGGAATCCGATGTTGTAAGATTCAACTCTGGCGAGCCTAATCCTTGGTTCTTCGATGATTCAGTGAATGCGTTGCCAAATCAGGCATCCAAGTGGTGGCAAATCCAGATAAGCACTGGCACCCTGCCCTTGCCAAAGAGCTTCTTCAGCAACGATGGTTTCCTGTTGATTGAATCCCGAGCCTCCATATTCGGGAGAGTCTGAATCAAGTAATTTGCAGTAGGTTCCTGCTTCTGGAAATCCTACCCGGTAATAAGTTCGAGGTATAGGGGTGAAGTTGTAAACAAATATTAATGGGGATTCGATACTCTTTGCACTGCGCCGTAAGAATGAAAATATGCTGTGTTGAGTATCGCTATGGTCAATCCACTCGAAACCCTGCCAATCTCGATCGTTGCTGTAAAGCGCCGGGTTTTCTCTGTAAAACCAGTTGAGCCTATGAGAGAAGTTTTGCAACTGTTGGTGAACAGGATTCTCAAGTAGGTGCCAGTCCAAACTCTGCGCTTCTGACCATTCCCTCCATTGTCCGAACTCACTGCCCATGAAGAGTAGTTTCTTTCCGGGATGTCCAAACTGATAACAAAGATAAAGGCGGAGATGAGCGCGCTTCTGCCATTCATCACCGGGCATTTTATTCAGTAATGAACCTTTGCCATGAACGACTTCATCATGAGAAATTGCCTGTACAAAGTTCTCAGAAAAAGCATAAACAAGTGAAAAGCTGAGCCAGTGATGATGATACGGGCGATGTATCGGATTCAACTCCATGTAGCGTAGTGAATCATTCATCCAGCCCATGTTCCATTTGAAATTGAAACCCAATCCACCTTGGTAGGGAGGCCGGGTAACCCCATCCCATGAGGTTGATTCTTCAGCGATGGAAAGAATATTGGGGAAATAGTGGAATAGTGTTTCGTGTAACTCCTGGAAAAAATCAATAGCTTCCAAATTTTCACGGCCTCCACTCTGATTTGGGATCCATTCTCCGTGTGGGCGATCATAATCTAGGTACAGCATCGAAGCAACGGCATCGACACGAATCCCATCGATATGGTACTTTTCAAACCAAAACAGGGCACTACTGATTAGAAAATTGCGTACTTCATGACGGCCATAGTTGAAAATCAAGGTGCCCCATTCCTTATGCTCTCCCTTCCGAGGGTCTTCGTGCTCATAGAGCGTTGTTCCATCGAATTGGGCTAGTCCATGAGCATCCTTGGGAAAGTGTCCGGGTACCCAATCGATGATCACTCCCAATCCTTCTCTGTGACATCGATTGATAAAATACATCAGATCTTCTGGAGGACCGAAGCGGGATGTTGGCGCAAAGTATCCAGTCACCTGGTAGCCCCATGAACCATCAAAGGGGTGTTCTGTTATGGGCAATAACTCCAAGTGAGTATAGCCCATGCGCTTGGCGTAGGGGATCAGGTCTTCTGCTAATTCCCGATAGTTCAGGAACCGATTCCCCTCTTCGGGTACGCGCTTCCAGGAACCAAGGTGTACTTCATAGATGTTCAGGGGTTGAGAGAGCCATTCCGTTTGCTCCCGTTTTTCAAGCCATGTTTCATCTTCCCAGGTAAATCCAGAGAATTCTTGAATACGTGATGCGGTTGATGGCCGAACCTCAGTAGCAAAGGCGAATGGGTCACTCTTTAACAGCAACTGATTTGACTGACTGAGAAGCTCAAACTTGTAGTATTGTCCGGGTTGAGCTCCAGGCACAAAGAGTTCCCAGACTCCGGAGCTACCTAACACGTGGAGCAGGTGCCTTCTTCCATCCCAACCATTGAAGTCTCCAACCACACTGACTCTTCGAGCGTTCGGCGCCCATACTGCAAAGCGCGCCCCTGCAACGCCTTCACGTTGCTCGAGATGTGCTCCGAGTTTTTCATGGAGAAAGTGATGCTTCCCCTGCCCAAACAGATATTGATCGTAACTACTGATTGAAAGCTGAAAGTAATACGGATCGAGTCGACTATGTTCTTGACCATCGGCATATTTGAAGTGCAGCGTATATGGGGCGCTGGAAGTCTTTCCTTCACAAGTGCCCACAAATATTCCTGCAGAATGTTCTTGTTCCATCTCTAAATCAGGGAAGCCGAATTCCTCTAGCCAACTTACTCGACAGGAAACAGCATCGGGTTCCCAGACTCGGATCAGCCAAGTCACCCCAGTTTCTGTTGTCTCAGTATGAAATCCCAGCACAGATCTTGGTACATGATGATCCAATGCGAGCAGGGCCTGAAGTTCATGTTCCTCAAGTTGTTTGGGTAGCATCAGTATTTTAAAGAAGGTTGGCAAAGCGTAAGAATTCGCTACGCTATGTCATCCAGTTGGCAAGCTCAAGAAGAGACTCAATATAAAATGAAGATCACCAGAGGATTATCGCAATGCACTCTGCTTCGATGAAAAGTGCTCCCCAAGGAGCTCCGGTTTGGCAGAAACTGAAACATCTCCCAGAAGCGCCAGGAGTCTATCAGTTTCGCAATGCATCCGGTGATTTGCTCTACATAGGTAAAGCCAAAGTTTTACGAAATCGGATTCGCTCCTACTTTCAAAAATCTACTGCACATAACCTGCGAATTCAGATCATGGTTTCGTTGGTTGCTGATGTGACTTGGATTCTAACTGACACCGAAGCAGAAGCCCTTTTGCTAGAAGAACAACTGATCAAACTTCACAAACCACGCTATAACGTAGCCCTCAAGGATGACAAATCTTACCCCTACCTCAAGCTAAGCGTCCAAGAAAACTACCCCCGCCTGAGCCTTGTGAGAGAGCGTCACGAGCGTAAGGCAGAATACTTTGGGCCTTATCCTTCGGCTCAGGATGCCCGTCACATGATGCGAGTAGCGCTGCGCTACTTCCCCTTGAGAACCAGCAAAATGGAACTGGATGGGAGCAAGGTCTTTCGCCCTTGTCTCAACTTCCAACTGAAACGTTGTCTAGCTCCCTGTCGTGGGAATGTGGCTCTTGATGAATATGGAAAATTGGTGCAGCAGGTGCGACTGTTCCTGAAGGGTCGTGATCAGGAACTATTGCAGGACCTTGAACGGCGAATGCAGATTGCTTCAGAAACTCTGGAGTTTGAACAAGCCGCCCAACTACGTGACCAGATTCAATCACTGCAACGGATTTTCACTCGACAGACGGTAATGTCCCCAGATGGAGAAGATAGAGATGTTTTCAATCTCTACCGAGAAGCTGGAACTGCTGGTGTCCAGGTACTCTTTATTCGCAATGGACGCTTGTTGGGCTCCGACTTTTTCTTCTTTGATACGAGTGAACAAGCCTCGGATGCAAATTTACTTGGTCAGGCCATCAACCGGCTTTACACCAGTGAAATGACAGGTATCCCTCGCCAGGTGTTGCTGCCCTTTGAGTATCCTGAAGAAGACATATTGGGAGAGGCTTTGTCTGGAAAAGCCGGTCACAGGGTTCAGCTGATGGTTCCCAAGCGTGGTCATAAAAAAGAGTTAGTAAGCCTGGCTTTTCAAAACGCTCGGGCGAATCTGGAGGAACAAAGGAGGCGAGTCGTTAAAGACAGCGAAATTCTCCGGCAAGTTCAAAACTTTCTTCATCTCAAAAAACTTCCGGATCGGGTGGAGTGTTTTGATATTTCCCATTTTAGCGGTGAAATGACCGTCGCTTCGATGGTTTGTTGGGAAGGAAACAAGCCTGCCAAAGAGAACTACCGCAAGTACAAGCTACGGACGGTTCATAGCCCGGATGATTTTGCAAGTATGGAGGAGGTATTAACTCGTCGCTACCAGCGGGCATTGAGTGGTCAACATCCTCTGCCCGATCTGATCGTCATTGACGGTGGAAAGGGCCAACTTAATGCTGCTCTAGCTGTTCTGGAAAAATTGGGAATCGACTGGCATCAGCAGGATATCATCGGTCTGGCCAAGGGACGTTCGGAACGTAGGCGAGGGGTAACTCGAGGCAATGACGAAGACTACGAATATGTTGTCAAGCCTAACCAGAAAAACGAGATTAGGCTTCAGCGGCATTCTTCAGTTCTCTATTTCCTTCAGAATATTCGTGATGAAGCTCACCGCTTTGCCATTGAGTTCCAACGCAAGCTAAAGCGGCAAGACAATCTAAAATCTCTGCTAGATGAGATACCTGGAGTTGGCAATCGGCGCAAGAGAGCCCTGCTCAAACACTTTGGTAGCTTGAAAAGGGTAAGAGAGGCGAGTGTGGAGGAGTTGCGGCAAGTATCCGGAATTTCCCCAGTTCTGGCAGAAGAAATTGTCCGTTTTTTCAAGGAGTGTGACTCCTTCTTGGAGAAAAAGTACGCAGCTTCACAAAAAGAGAGTTGACAGGTTTTAGGGAGGAATTTATATTTAAAAGCTTTCGCTGAACCTTCAGTAGGTCCCCATCGTCTAGAGGCCTAGGACATCGCCCTTTCACGGCGGTAACAGGGGTTCGAATCCCCTTGGGGACGCCACTTCCACCCAAGGCCTGCTCATTAGGTTCTAACAAAGTTCTAAGTGGGGGCATAGCTCAGCTGGGAGAGCGCAACGCTGGCAGCGTTGAGGTCAGGAGTTCGATCCTCCTTGCCTCCACCACATCGCAACTTTGGTTGCAATTCCCTCAACTTGCTCTGACTTACCTCTAGCCTTGAATTTATCTAGCCTAAAAACTGATTTTTCCTGTTTCTCACTTACTGTTCCTCACCTCGATTTACCCTCTCTAAATCGGCTGTTGCCCACGTACAATTTTTGAAAGCAGATAGTAACTGTGTGAAGTTAGGAGTTAAAGACCCTCTATAAAAAACTGGTTGAAGTCGCATTATCGATCCGGATTTTCTTCAGTGCCAAATACTCTTCGCAATTATACCAGTTCATTGCGGATTCCTTATCGAGGAATTTCACCAATACCATCCTAGTGGGTTCCCACAATGCGTTCTCAAGAACATTGATTTCCCCACCTCTGGAAAGATACTCACCACCGTAACTTTCTATCAATGGTTTGACCTTCCCTTTGTATTTTCCATAAGCCTCTAAATCATCGATTTTCACATCCACAACTAGATAAACAGGTTTAGCCATCATTTCTCTGAAGTTTTGATCTTATTGAGTATTACTATTTTTGGATGGTTATCAGGGTACTCCCTAAATAAAATAGTGACAATTCTCTGAATACATCAGCCATTCTTTTCTAAAATTACCCACCCGTGAAGCTTCTCCAAATA
>DPLM01000034.1 GCA_003541985.1 Deltaproteobacteria bacterium
CTCATTTCGACACTCAACTCTTCTAAAAATGGTTTTAGCCCATATTGGTCGATAAATAGCCAAATCGATCTTTGAAACGTATTCGGCACGAGATCCAAGCAGATCTCCTGGTGTTCAAGGCTGATTCCAAAACTTCCTACACAGGCAAATGCACCCATCGAAAGATTTTTGATCCCCAAATTTAGATAATCATTGACCAAAAATGTACGGATCATTTCTCTTGTTTTAACCTGAACAAATTCTGGAGTTTGGATAATAACCTGGCCAAACATACCATCCGGCAACAAGATATAATCGTGTAAATTGGATGGGAACCAGGGTTCATTCTCAGCAATAGGCTGAGAGATCAGCTGAGACATCTCGCTGAGGGGCATGCGTATCTCACCCCCATCCAGAACAGGGTTGACTAAATGAGAGTAGATGTTGATGGACTTTACCATCCAAGGCACACCCTCGTAGGTGACCATTTCTCCTTCTCTGACAGCTCCCAAGTTCAATAGTAGCTTTGCCTCTGCCAGAAATTGAGGCAGATACTTCTTCAGCCCAATCGCGATTCCTGCTAGGATCAGCAAAGCTAAGCCCAAAAGCAGCCAGTCTCCTGTCGCGTACAGAACAATGAGAAAGACGGCTGTTGAGGCCATCATCATAAGAATTCTGTAGGTGTAGAAAAGCACTCGTGAGTATTGACTCCTAGTGTGGAATTCGTCAACTCCCTCTTTCGGAACCATGAAGCGAAGGAGAGTTCGCATTCCGAACCAGACTGCCATGGTCGCAAGGACAGCCATCATCAGGTTGAGGCCTCGGCCCGTTAAGAAAACTCCAAAAGCCAACCAAACACTTGTCAAGATTGATTCGTGGCGAATCTGTAGATTTCGCAATTGCAGCTGGGCCAATTCCAGGTTTCGCTGTGCCTCTGCCTTACGCTCAAGCCAATCTTCCTGAATTGTTTGGATTTGTCTTCCTGTCGCAAGATCGACCTCGACTTGAGACCAATCTTCAATTTTAAGAATCGAGTTTTCAATTTCTGAAAGATTTTGCTGATAAAATTCTATTGTTTTCCGAATTCGCTCAATAGCTCTGGGCTGCTCCGTCAGATCCTTCAGGCTTTGAAAAATAGGCTGAATGATCTCGATTAGATCGTTTTGCCAGTCAAAGCTCTGATCAGGCACCTCCTTGAAATTTTCTAGGTCCAGTCCTCCGGTGACGATTGACTCAAAAGCTACCTCTGCATTCTTCAGAATTTTCTCAGATTCAGCGACTTGTTCTTCTAGAGCAAATTTTGTTGGCTGCGTAGGATTTTGATCTAGCTTTGCTCTCAGATTTCCGAGGATTTTCTGCTGCAAGCTGATGATGCTAGTAAATTCAACCAACTGAATCTTCAATTCCTGCAGACGCTGATCTGAATTCTGCTCTAAACTTTGCTGGATTTCATTAGCAGTATCTTTCTGTTTTTGCTGTCCCAGCCCTTCTGAGACAAGAACGAAATAGAAAAGAGTCAAACATGCCAGTTTGACAATCAGTAGATTGTTGTGACTGGGAAAATGCATTTCAGACTTTTCAAGATCAATTGATTCAATACTCAAATGAGAAAGGTGTAATAAGATACTATCCAAAAGCAAAAGAATTCATTTTTCATTTTTTTCAAAAAAATCACAGTAAGAAGAACCAACGAGACAATTAGTTGGAACCCATTTGCGGCGAGGACAGGCCCAATTCCTTACGGAATTGACCCGCTGAGGCGGTAGGAATAAAGTTTGGTCGATTAAAGCCTGTACATTGCCTCGACTTGTCCACGGAAGGAAGTGGAAGCTTTGAAGACTCTACCTCCGTCTATTTGATTTGCTCTAGCTGTCGAATCCAAGTGTTCCAATGCAGTGGTTGCTCTAAGCTCAGAGTTATCTTTGCCACCAAAGACAGGGCAACTAACATTACTGGCCGTTAGGGAGAATTCCTTCAAGGGACTGCCATCCTTATTAAATCCTGCAACTTTATAGGCTCCCCAGAGAGCAATCCAAAAATTCCCGTCAGCGTCCACAACTGCACCATCTGGGGCAATTCCTGGCTCGAATTTCAGGAAAACTTCCCGTTCGCCTTGTGGTAGTCCTGTCGCCGGATCCAATTTCACTCTCCAGACAGTACTCAATGCACTATCAGCAAAATAGCCGGTCGCTCCATCTTTAGTGAAACAGGTGGCATTGGGTATCGTAATGTTGGGGTAGAGCAGTTGGAGCTTTCCTTGGGAAACATGATAAATGGATCCAGCTTCTTTTTCGGCATTGCGACCCATCGTCCCAAACCAAAAGGAGCCACTGGGGTGAACCCGGCTGTCATTGCTGCGAGTGACTGAGTTTTCTGCTTCCACATCAAGGTAGGACTCCCAGCTTTTGGAATGCATGTCCAGAATATGTAGTCCGTCATCGACGGCAACCACCAAGCGTTTTTCATCGATTCGAGCTGCAGCGCTAGCATTACCTGGACAATCAATGACTAGGACAGGCTGATCCCCAACCTGCTCATAGAGCTTCTTGCCGAGGATATCAAACCAACAAAAGCTCCCTCGCTCAGGGTGCCAGAAGATCCCCTCGCCAAGCTCACAGACTGGGACATTACAAACTTGCATCGAATCCATAGTTTTACTCCTTTTGAGGATACAAAAATTGCCAGGCTGCGGTGAGGCCTAGCCGAACCAAATCATCTCCAGAATGCAAATCTACCTCTCGACCAACTAAACTCAACGCTCGAGCATATAACTTGGTCAATGAAGATCCACCTACCAATTGAATCTTCTCCATTTTTTCAATTTTTCGGATCGCCGATCGTAGCTCTTCACCAAGAAGCCGACCGCTCAGGAATGCCAAATTAGCAGCTGGATCTCGACCCAACAGCAGTGAAGTAGCTCTTACTCGAAAGAGTGAAGTGAGAAATGGAGTAGTTTCTGCGAAACCTATTGAAACACCTTTCGCAAAAGCAGGTTGTTCTACGTCAACTTCTCCCGATTCCAAATCATGCCTTAAGATACTGTGTTGACGCACAATTGAGAAGAGTTCGCCCGTTAGGTAGGTATCAAATTGCTGAACCTGCCCCAAAGCTACCCTTACCCACTTACAATGCGTCCCTGGCAAACATATTACCCCTGACCATTCCAACGACCCAGCTCCCAATCCAAGCATTTGGGTCTCTTCTCCCCGCATAACATCCGGCCTCGATTCTTCTTGGCAAGCTACCCCAGGCAACACATGCACTTTGCGCTGCAGATCATTCGTTTGAACATCTACTGCGCCAATGGCCACATCTTTCAGTGAGACCGGTAAAAACAAATAAGGAGCTTCCTGCCAGCCTTGACGGCTCCCCACCATTCCACTCATCAGCACCGGACTTTCCAAAGGCCAACCTTGGAGATGTTCCTTCAAAGTGGGTTCGAATTCTTCACTACTCAGGTTCAGCAGGCCACAGGATGCTTCACGCCCTTCCAAGGCATTTCTACCTTGCATACGCCAGATTCTGAAGTGGGTTGTTCCCCAGTCTACTGCTACCCAATCCTGCTGATTTTCCATCATACTTTCTAAAATAGTAATATTTTTTTCGTGGTTGCTTCTGAGAATTCTCTTTGACATACTCAAGTAGAGTCGTGTTTTTGTCAACAATCCAAAAGCAAGTAGGCTGAAACATCGAAAACGTGTTTTCTTCATCCTTCAAGCAACCTGCAGAAGCAGGTGGGAAACTGCCACCTGCATTCCTCCTTCACTTAGTATCTACATTGAGGAGACATGAGCCAGTCTGAATACAAGTATCGTTTTCGCTCCCAGCAATGGTTTGATAACCCTGCCAATCCCGACATGACCGCTCTCTATCTGGAGCGCTATCTTAATTTTGGACTCACTCGTGAGGAGTTACAGTCTGGGAAACCTGTGATTGGCATCGCCCAAACTGGTTCAGATCTCTCTCCATGCAACCGCCCCCACATTGAACTAGCCAAGCGTGTGCGTGAAGGAATTCGTGAAGCAGGTGGAATTGCGATTGAGTTTCCGGTTCATCCAATACAAGAGACTGGCAAGCGACCGACCGCGTCTTTGGATCGGAATCTTGCCTACCTAAGCCTTGTCGAAGTTCTTTATGGCTACCCGATCGATGGTGTAGTCCTGACAATCGGTTGCGATAAAACTACACCAGCAGCGCTAATGGCAGCTGCAACGGTGAATATTCCTGCAATTACTCTCTCCGGTGGACCTATGCTTAATGGATGGTTCAGAGGAGAGCGCACTGGCTCTGGGACCATTGTCTGGCGAGCTAGAGAAATGATGGCTCGTGGTGAAATTGACTATCCTGGTTTTGTTGATTTAGTAGCCTCCTCTGCTCCCTCACCTGGCTACTGCAATACAATGGGGACCGCGACTACAATGAACTCCTTGGCCGAAGCATTAGGAATGTCCCTACCTGGTAGCGCTGCTATTCCAGCCCCCTACCGGGAAAGAGCTCAAGCAGCCTATCTCACAGGCAAAAGGATTGTAGATATGGTTCGTGAGGATCTGAAGCCTTCTGACATTTTGAACCGTAAGGCTTTCGAAAATGCAATCGTGATTAACTCTGCGATTGGTGGTTCGACCAACGCACCTATTCACCTAAATGCTGTTGCACGTCATATCGGCGTAGGGCTTGAAGTAGACGATTGGGAAAAGCATGGCCACAAAATTCCATTGTTGGTCAACCTCCAGCCTGCTGGAGCCTATCTCGGGGAAGATTATCACCATGCAGGAGGAGTCCCGGCTGTCGTTGCAGAACTGATTCGCCACGGTCAGATTCACGAAGATGCCATCACTGTCAACGGAAAAACAATTGGAGAGAATTGCCGAGATGCAGAAATTGTCGATACCGACGTAATTCGAAGCTTCGCCACAGCGTTGAAACCTGCAGCTGGATTTAAGGTATTAAGAGGGAATCTCTTCGATGCCGCAATCATGAAGACCTCTGTCATTTCTCAAGATTTCAGGGAGCAATATCTATCAAATCCAGACGATCCTGATGCTTTTGAGGGCAGAGCAATCGTGTTTGATGGCCCTGAAGATTACCATCATCGAATTGATGATCCTGCTTTAAATATTGATGCCAACTGCCTTCTTTTCATGCGGGGTGCGGGCCCCATTGGCTATCCTGGAGCTGCTGAGGTAGTCAACATGCGTGCGCCAGATTATCTGCTGAAACAAGGTGTCAATGAACTCCCATGCATTGGGGATGGTCGACAGAGCGGCACCTCTGGTTCTCCTTCAATCCTAAATGCATCACCAGAAGCAGCTGCGTTGGGGGGCCTGGCTGTAGTTCAAACTGATGATCGAATCCGTATAGACCTCAAGAAAGGTCGTGCTGACATTTTGATAAACGATGCAGAGTTAGCCAGCAGACGTGAAAAGCTTGAACGAGATGGATTCCCAATTCCTGAGTCTCAAACACCTTGGCAGGAACTACAACGTCGGGACGTAGATCAACTGGCACAGGGGATGGTTTTGAAGTCTGCCGTTAAGTATCAAAGAATTGCCCAGAGCAAAGGGGTTCCAAGGGACAATCATTGAGGAGTTTATAATGTATAAATCAATCAATGATTGGCTTAATCCAATCCCCTTAATTGCGATTCTTAGGGGCATTGCTCCCCACGAGGTAGACGAGGTGGGGGACATACTGATTGCACTTGGTTATAGAATTCTAGAGGTTCCTCTCAATTCGCCAGATCCGTATGAGAGTATTCAGCAGCTAGCCAAACGCTACAGCGGATCCACTCTGATTGGAGCTGGGACTGTGTTAAAGCCAGAACAAGTTCCTCAGGTGGCAGACGCCGGGGGAACCTTGATTGTGTCTCCAAATCTTAATACAGAGGTTGTCAAGGCAACCAAGCGGATTGGAATGATTTCGGTACCTGGAGTTTTCACCCCAACCGAAGCTTTTCAGGCGTTGGACACAGGTGCGGATGCCCTAAAAATATTCCCTGGAGATGCGATCAGCCCATCGTACTGTAAGTCGCTGCGAGCAGTTTTGCCAAAGAGGACCTTACTTGTAGTTACTGGGGGAGTCAACGCTGCCAATCTTGCTGAATTTCTATCGGTCTCAAATGGAGCAGGCATTGGCTCAGCTTTATATTCCCCTGGGAAAGCTGTCAAACAAATCCGAGAGGATGCTTTAAAGTTTATTCATGCTTTACCTGAAGGGTTATTCAATGATTGATATACTCTGCTTGGGCGAGCCCCTGCTAGAATTCAATGAGCAACAGCCAGGGCAATATGTTCGTAGTATTGGCGGAGACGTCTCTAATGTTGCTGTATCCGTGGCTAGACAGGGTGGCCAGGCAGGGATGCTCACTAGAATGGGACAGGATTCTTTTGCTGAAGAGATCCTGCATTTTTGGGAGAGAGAAGAAATCGACACCAGCCGAATCATTCGAGATGAGGAAGCACCAACTGGAATTTACTTCATTTCACACGGCCCGAGTGGGCACTTATTCGACTATCGTCGAGCAGGCTCAGCCTCCAGCCGTTTGAAGCCAAATGATATAAAAAAAGAGCACTTTCAAAACGTAAAGATTCTTCATCTTTCTGGTATTTCTCTAGCAATCAGCGACAACGCTTGTGAAGCTTCATTACGAGCAGTTGAATTGGCTAAGGGAAATGGTGTGAAGATCTCCTTTGACACTAATCTTCGGCTTAAACTCTGGTCGCTCTCACGGGCTAAAGCAATTATCCAGCATGTAGCATCCCTAGCAGATTTTGTTTTGCCTGGGCTGGATGATGCTCGTCAATTGTTGGGTCTAGAGAATCCAGAAAGCATTGTTGATGAATATTTGAAGATGGGCGTCGAAGTGGTAGCACTGACTTTAGGAGACCAAGGTGTGCTTTTGGCTACACAAGACAGCATAAGAGAAAAAATCCCTGGAATTCAGGCCAAATTAGTGGATGCCACCGCTGCGGGTGACTGTTTCGACGGAGGATTCCTGACGGAGTGGTTACGCACCAAAGATCTGCTTCAAGCAGCACGATATGGGAATGTCGCTGCCTCGCTCAGTGTCCAGCACTTTGGTGCAGTAACTTCGTTACCAAGCCGAGAAAAAACTGAGTCGAGTTTAAATAGCAAATAGTTCTGCACTAGCAATACTTGACAATACATCTCCTTCACCTTATCACACGATACTCGTTTCATTTTTTCGTCAGACGTTTTCTATCTGGTACGAGCTCACGCAACTTTTCTAAATTCCAAAGGAGACACCCATGCGGCAGAATCTGTTCATCTTCACAGGAATCCTCCTGCTTGCTCTTCCCCAATTCTTATTCGCCCAATCTCGTACAGTGGCTGTACTCACTCCATTTTTGGCTCAGCCTGGTACACAATTAATGGTCGAAGGCTTTGAAGCTGCCGCCAAGAGCAAAGGTTGGCAAGTAGATGTGATCGACACATCTGGAGATGTGGCCGCCCTGGTCAGTCGGATGGAAGATGTCGCTCTGCAAAAGGTTGATGCGATGGTGATCAATGTCGATCCATCCCAAATTCGAAATGGGTTACTGGCCGCAAAAGATGCTGGCATTCCGGTTTTTGGAATGGACTCTGGAGCCGACCCGCTTCTGACAGCCAACGTCACCAGCAATGGCTATGTGATGGCAGCGGAGACCGCTACCTATGTGGTTGATCAATTGAACGGCAAGGGCAATGTGGTGATGTTTATTTTTGAGCCCTATCCCCCCGTACAGAAACGCGGAGCAATTGCTGAATCGATCTTCAACAATGAACCGGACATCAAGATCATGGAAAAGATCACTCCAAGCTTTGATCGTGGCCCCTTGGAAGGCGCACGTAACGCAATGGAAGCTGTACTTACCGCTAATCCCAAGAAAGGCAGCATTCAATCAGTCTGGGCCGCCTGGGATGACCCTGCGCTGGGCGCCGAACAAGCCATTCGCGATGCTGGCCGTGAAAATGAGGGTATTGTGATCGTTGGAATTGACGCTACTGAGCAAGCCCGTGACCGAATTGCAGCTCGAGGGAATCTGAAGGCCACGGTTGCCCAAGACTTCACCGGCATTGCAAATACAGTTGCTAATACGGTTGAACAGTATCTGAAGTCTGGATCCGTATCCCGCTCACAAATTTATGTGAGCGCCAAATTAGTCACAGCTGACGATCTTTGATTCCAAAAGGGCGGAGCGTAGCAATAACACTCCGTCCTCCTCCTATCCGTGATTCCTTTTCTCCATCTAAGTAACCTCCAAAAAAGCTTTGGCACTGTCCCTGTGCTGCGTGGGGTAGAACTCACCCTGTTTTCTGGAGAAATCCATGGATTGATGGGTGAAAACGGTGCTGGCAAGTCCACCCTGATCAAAATCCTGTCAGGGAACTTGATGGCAGACTCCATCACCTTCACGATGAATGGAGAATCCCGGTCATTGGCAGAGGCTAGACAATCCGGAAAGCTTGGGATGCGCATCATTCATCAGGAACTGAACAGCATCCCGCATCTCTCGATTGCTGAAAATCTGATGCTTGGCAAGCAACTGCCAACTCGTGCAAAAATATTTGTTAATCAGCAGAAGCTGGCTGAACTAAGCCAGGTAGCACTCGCTGAACTGGGAATTACCCACATTGATTCCAGCCAAAGGATGAGCCAGCTTGGGGCTGGTGATCAGATGCTCGTCAAGTTGGGCAGCGCCTTTGTTGTTGAATCTGGCAAGCCTGCCGCTCAACTGTATGTATTGGATGAACCCACCGCTTCGCTGATGCCCTCCGAAACAGAAAAGCTATTTGCTGCCCTTGAACTTCTTAAGCAAAAGGGGAGCACCATTCTTTACGTTTCACATCGTCTCGATGAAATCTTTCAGATCACCGATCGAATCACCGTTCTTCGAGATGGCCGCAACACTCTGGTGGAAAAGACAGAAATGCTGAAACCACGAACTGTTGTGGAAGCCATGACTGGGAGGAAAATCAGCCAGCACTATCCGGGTCGTTCCAGCATTCTTTCAAAAGAGGTCTTACTCTCTGTCCAACATTTGCGAAACGCTAAGTTGAAGTCATTGAATTTTACGCTTCACAAGGGCGAAATTTTGGGACTTGCTGGGCTTGGAGGATCGGGGCGTTCGGAAGTCCTTCGTACTTTATTGGGGATTCGAGATTTCAATGGAACTTTGAGATTGGAAGGAAAACCTTGGCAACCCAAGCTCAAAAAGTTCTGGCAGGAACGCTTGGCCTTCATTCCCGAAGAACGACGATCTCAGGGCTTGGTACTGAACCAGACTGTAGCGACAAATAGTCACCTGCCTTTCATTGGCAACTTCAGCAAATTCATGGGATTGCTTCCTCAACAAAAACTACGACAGAAATCAGAGGAGGCTTGGTCCCGAGTGAAAGTTCAAGGGACTGGCACCTCACAGAGAATTTGGCAACTGAGCGGGGGAAATCAACAGAAAGTACTTTTTGCCCGGGCTACCTGGGACCATCCGAAATTACTCTTGTTGGATGAGCCAACGAGAGGTGTGGATGTTGGTGCAAAGCAGGAAATATATAGTTTGATTCGACAAGCTAGTCAGGAAGGGACGGCAGTGCTGATGGTCTCTTCAGAGTTGGGAGAGCTGAATGGGCTTTGTGATCGCATTCTTGTTTTACGGGATGGGCAAATCCACCATGAGTTACAGACTAATGGCTTAAGAGAGGCAGATCTGCTCGCGTATTGCCAAGGAGTCCGTGCTACCGAGATTTCCGGATGAGTGGTTCCCTGCAGTTGGCTCCTCTGCTACGTCGTTACGGTACGTTTTTAGGTTTCCTATTGATTGTCAGTTTCTTTTGGAGTCAGCGCCCCGACACCTTCATGACGACACGAAACTGGCTCAACATAACGCAGCAGGTTAGCATTTTGTGTGTGATTTCCTTCACGATGACCCTCGTGATGGTGGGAGGAGATTTTGATTTGAGCGTTGGCTCCATGGCGAGCTTGAGTGGGATGATTGCAGCAGTTTTATGGCAACAAGATGTAAGTTTATTTGGGGCTTTGGGGACTGCTTTACTTGTGGGTGCTTTTGGTGGCGTTTTTAACGGAGTTCTTGTTGCCTACGCCGGGTTGTCTGCCTTTGTAGCGACTCTGGGCACACTGACGATTTTTAGTGGTTTGGCTTTACTGGTGAGCAACGGCAAAACCATTTTTGGTAGAGCCATTCCGGAAATTGTAGGGGATTTCAGTCGTGGTGGATTTCCTTTAGCTGAGGAGATCCAGCTACCGAATTTGACCCTGATCGGGATTTTAGTTTTGATCCTTATGGGCATCGTCCTGCAGCACACGGTCTTTGGTAGAAATCTGCATGCCGTCGGAGGCAATCGAGAAGCCAGCATGCTTGCAGGGGTTCCTGTAGCTCGATTACGCCTCATCGCGTTTGCTGTGAATGGTGTGGGAGCAGCGATTGCTGGCTTGATGCTGGTCAGTCGACTTTCTTCAGCAAATCCAACCCAAGGAGATGGACTGATGCTGAATGCAATCGCCTCCGTTTTTGTGGGCATGACAATGTCCGAAGAAGGGGAACCAAATCTGTTTGGAACCTTAACGGGGGTCCTGATCTTAGGTGTACTCTCAAACGGCTTGACCCAGCTTCGAATCGATACTTATGTTCAACAGATCTTGACCGGCTTGATCATCATTGCGGCAGTACTATTCAGCCGACTTTCCCTGAGAAGAAGATGAATCCAAACGCTGCTGAAAACAAAGAAGAATCAACTTGGTTGGTGGTTGACCTAGGTACAACCAGTATCAAAGGGGGCTTGTTCCGCAGCAACGGTGACCTGATTCGAGAGGCCGCTCATCCGAACAAGCAAACCCAAACAGAAGCGAGTTTCCATCATCAGGAAATAGAGACTTGGTGGAATGGATTCACAGCGGTGATTCATGATCTGATGAGTTCCGAAGTTGAAGTGCAGGGGCTTGTATTAACGGGTCAGATGCAAAACTTGATTTTCTTGGATTCGCAGTCTCAACCCTTACATCCTATAGTAAGCTACAGTGATCAAAGGGGCGCAGATCAAATCGCCAGTTGGTATGCTGAGAAATCAGTTCAGGAACAATTGCTCAAAACGGGCAACGAACAGGGCCCAACAA
>DPLM01000321.1:0-475 GCA_003541985.1 Deltaproteobacteria bacterium
TCGTCAAAGGCTCCACAGAAATATCCTCCGGGCGCTAAATCTGTCTGCAGTTCAGGCAAGACACCGCTTCCAGAAGCCTGCAAAGGGACTACAGCATGCTGATCATTGACCATGAAACGGCGAGTGCCTCGTTGCATCACATGCAAGCAGACGTATTCTAGCTCATTTGAGTAGTCAGAAGGATAGACATAATACGAATCTGTACCAGCACAAGCAGTTAGGCTTAAAGCAACCAACGCAAGGGCGACCACCAGTAGTTTCATTGAAACAGTCTACGAACGTCGTTCAAATTCAGAGAGGGGCATACCGCGATCACCCGATTTCCTGGTTGAATGTGGGTATCACCAATCGCCACCTGCCACTCGCCTCCTGATTCCACACCTCCAACTAGGATTCGATGGTCCTGCATGTAATTCGCTAATTTTCGAAGAGGTTTTTTAGTGATCAATGAACCAGATGGGGCGAGCAACTCTAC
>DPLM01000321.1:783-3408 GCA_003541985.1 Deltaproteobacteria bacterium
CAATGAACCAGATAGGGCGAGCAACTCTACGACTTCAGCATCTACACCATGCAAGTGTGCCACTGATAATAATTCGCTCCTACGTATAAATTTTAAGATCTCATTAGCCGCAGAAATTTTTGTATTCAGTGCTATATCCAAACCAATCGTAGAGGCTAACACGAGGTAATCCTCTTTATTGACCAGCGCAATTGTTTTCCCAATACTTCCGTTTGGATCGCGATTTTGCTTATTCATCAAATGCTTAGCAAGAAGACAACTTATAATGCTGGTTTCATTCTCTCCAGTTGTTGCAATGAAAGTATCCATTTCATCAAGATTGGCGGTGATCAATGTATTAGCATCCGTACCATCCCCGTGAATCACCTGAGTATTTTTCAGCATCCCTGCCAATTCTTCCGCTGTATGAATATCTTTTTCGACCACCACCACACTCATTGAATCTTCCAGCAGCTGAGCTACACGACGACCAATTCGACCACCTCCTAGAATCATAACTCTCTGAAGAATCCGCTGCTGCACTCCCATCTCACGCATGATGTGGTTAATATCTTGTTCAAGTGCAAACAAGAAGACCTGATCAAAAGGTCTTACGACTTCATTGGGCCCTGGAATCATCGTAGTGATGCCTCTAGCGATTGCAACCAATCGAAATGGGAAGGGATAAACCTCAGCAAGTTCTCTAGGAGTTTTCCAAACGATGGGAGTATGTTCAGTCACACGTAGACCAAGCACTTTCATCCGTCCATCGCATACGTCAATTATATCATTACCTGAAGCCCTCAACACTAGCCTCTCAATTTCCTTAGCGATTAGTTCCTCTGGATGCACCATCAGATCTATCTTGAGTTCTTCTGCCGGCAATACGCTGCCTTTTTCAAAATCCAGCGAACGTACCCGAGCAATCTTCCTTCTAATTCCGAATTTATCAGCAATCAAACCAGCTATCATGTTCGTGGCGTCGTCATTAGTGACGGCTAGCATCAAGTCCATTTGCTTCGCGCGGGCATGCTCCCAAAGTTGAAGTTGCATAGAGTTGCCCGAAACAATCCGAACATCGAGTTGTTCGCTGGCTTGACGGATTAGATAAGGATCTGTTTCAATCACCGTAACAGCATGTCCTTCATTACTGAGTCTCTTGGTGAGGTGCATACCAACTCCACCAAGGCCAAGAATCAGGACGTTTTCATTTTCCATGATGTCAGATCATCATCTCGTATTGACCGAGTTGAGAACGGTCAGAAATCGGATTCTTGGAAGAGATGTCTACTGCGTAGAATCCATCCGCATGCCCAACACTTGAAGCATCATAAAGTTCATCAGAGTTTTCCCCATACTCCAAGCAATGTTGAACAGCGTGCCCGATCCATGGTTCTAATTTAAGCACAACAGTTTTTTTACGCAATCGACCCTGGTCATCTCGGTTGAGAACATTTGGAATGGTGTTGGTTGTGATGAATTGTGTCAGGTAGGGAGAATTGAGGTTTTCTCGTGCCTCTGGGCAGATGTAGGTATGGGTGCTGTAGAAGAATATTTTCTCTGGGGCACATTCGGGGTTTTCAGCCAACATTTTCACATTGGCTGCAATGGTTCCCCCAGTACGAACCATATCGTCTAGAATGAAGACATCCCGATTTTTTAGAAGGCTCACATCATTGGAAGCATCGATCTCCACATCTCGTTGACCATGGCGTGTCTTCTTCATCGTTACAAGCACAGAGTTTCGCAATCCTGAAAATTCCTGAACCTTCCTTACAAAATCAACAGCTCCATCATCTGGGGCAACAAAACCAACGTGTTCACCGTAATTCCAAAGCCGAACCAATCCTGATCTCAACACATAATTTGCGACAATATGAGCGATATCCAAATTGATATAACGTGGCTTCCCGGTTGCTGGCTCACCTGCAAAAACATTTTGATAAATCTCTTTCACCACCTCCGGTTTGTGGTTGTGAACAGTCATCACTAAGTCCACTCCAGCAGCTTTCAGCATCCGTGCATAAAGTTCTGCAGAACAAGGTTGCCCAACAAATTTCATCTTAGACGGAAAATCTAACGCTTGTGGATGATTACGAGTTCTTGGTCCACGGTCTTGGGCGGAATAGAAAAGATCTGGTTCGACTAAGGCAACAAACTCAGCCCCATTTTCTTTGGCAGCTGAAGCGAGTAGACAATTGCGCATCGCCAATTCATTACGAGTGTAGTGTGCGGAACTAGTAGAGAGAATATATACAGATTTGCCCTGTAGCCCAAAACCCAGATTCTCCTCAGTGGGATCATCTAGCAGGAAACGAGGACAAAACTCACTGTTAACGAAGGTTTTTAGACCAACAATATCAGAGATATCAATTTTTTGAGAGCGGGCGTGTGCGACACCAATCGCAAAGGAGGCGTCACTTACATTTGAAACAAGCAGATAATTGCTGTGATGATCCATCGAAGTTCTTGCTCACAGAAAGACCTGTCTGACCTCTCATAGATCAAGACAGGCTGAAAGTTGAAGAACGTGGTCAGTCCCCCTGCACAAAGACATATTGTGAACCTTGCTGTGTTCTAACCAACAGCAAGATGCCATCTTGCAGGGAGAGTTCACTGCCCACACGGCGAAAATCAGCTAGATTG
>DPLM01000254.1 GCA_003541985.1 Deltaproteobacteria bacterium
ATCTCGAAGGGATGGTGATGTGAGCGATCGGCAGGGTTCTCGGCATCCATCACAAGACGGTCTCTCGCTGGTTGGTACAAGCGGCCCAGTCACTCCCAGCAAGTCCACCACAGACCGAAGTCTGCTCCTTCATCGAAATCGGTGAACTCTACACTTTCATCGCTAAAAAAATCTCAATGTTGGCTCTGGCTAGCGGTGGACTCCATCTTTGGTAAGGTCCTCGGCTTTGCCTGTGGAAGAAGGACGATCACAACTGGTAAGGTCCTTTGGCAGCAGATCAAGCACCTACCGACGATGGGCTATGGCACAGACATGTGAAGGCCTACGAGAATTTTACCCCACACGCCAAGTATTTGAACTGCCGACTCAGGCATTATCTAGCAAGGCTCCATCGTAAAACGCTTTGCTACCGCAAATCCAAAACGATGTGGGAAGTTTCTTTGAAGCTACTGATCCATAAGCTAAACAACCCTTAAGCCCTAATGCAGGACCAGAATGAAGGATCAAGCAGGTGATGAGGGTGGTGCTGTTATGAAAGGCATTTTTCCAGGAGGCTGAGTGGTATCATTGGGAACCTGAGTCTGCATGCGCCAGAGTACTAAGCCCGTTAAGGCCGCAGCAATCGTCATGGGCCATTCCAACCCAATCCAGTCAGCTGTGGTCCCGACCAACAAAGCACCGATAGCTGGCCCTCCCCGAAGAACCAGACCATAAAGACTGAGCAGGCGTCCGCGGAACTGTGGCTCCACCTCCAACTGCAGCACGGTTTGGGTGGAGATGCCACTGACCATCAGCAACAAACCACATCCCGCTACAACGATCACAGCAAGCACAAACGATGGACTCCAAGAGAGAATGACTAGCAGCAAACACAAGCCCCAGGCCGAAAAGCGAAAAATTTTTGGCAGCGCTTCGTGAGGTTGCTGACTCATCCAGAGGCTACCAGCAATGGCTCCAAGTCCCAGCCCAGAAGAGAGCAAAGCCAATCCCTCTACTCCTTGATGAAACAACAGATCTGAGACCCCCGGAAGTAGCTCTGCAAGTTGTCGAACGCCGAGGCAGAGTATGATAAAGATTGCTAACCAGGGCCCGAGCAAGGGATGTTGACGAGCATAGTGCAAGCCCGCATGAATGCTTTGAATCAGGCTGGTTGGTGCAGTTTGCTGAACCTGCTCTACATGCTCTTCCTGAATCTTTAAATACCACAGTACTCCCCAGAACCAGCAGTAGCCGGTTGCGCTGCAACCTAATAAAATGGTTGGGCTCAGCCACACCAGCCCAGCGCCCGCCAGCATAGGTCCAAGAAATCTTGCCAGGTTGAAAATGATTGCGTTGAGTGAAACAGCGGATGTTAGGTGTTGGCGAGGAATCATTGAAGAAACCAGTGCCATCCGTGAAGGCTGAGCAAAGCTCGTGACTACCCCCTGCAGCAAAACCAGACCAAGTAAAACAGGGAGGGTTAGCAAATTATTGAGCAACAGCAGGCAGAACAGCAAGGCTTGGAGGAAAATCAGTCCCTGGGTAATTCGAAGTACCTTGATGCGGCTGTAGCGGTCTGCAAAGACACCTGCTATAGGAGCCAGCAGTAGGGAGGGAGCCAGTTCAGCCATTGAAATCGCCCCCAGCCAGAAACCGGAATGGGTCATCTCCCAGGTGAGCCAACCAACCGTAGTGCGTTGTATCCAGAGTCCCAGCAGGTTGGGGATATTGCTGAGTACATATTCACGGTAGGGATGCTGGGCCAGTGCTTGGTGGATCGGATTTTTCTGCCAGTGTTCGATCAAGGCTAGCGACATGGAGGCTCAGTTGTAGAGCAGTGAGATGGCTTCAATCTCTGTCCGGGCAATTTCAAAGCGACTCTTGCAGTATTCGCAGGTAACTTCCAGGTGTGCCTGACCCGGTTCAAAGAGAGCTTCTCCTTCGTTGATGTAGAGTGATTGGAGGTTTGCCAACATGCGTTCCTGGGAGCAATTGCAGTGATACCGAACCGTTCGGGCTCCCATTGGCTGAAACCGTAATTCTTGAAAGTAGACGGCGAGCTCTTCGGGTTGCTGTAGTCCACGATTCATCAGGTCCGCTAGTCGTGGTCCGTAGAGTTCGTCACAGTGCAGCAAGGCTTCGCTGGAATGATCAATCTCCGTATCTCCTGGCAGCCCAGGCAGCTGCAGAACTAGATAGCTCTGATCGCTATTTTGGGAAATCCGTACCAGGCTATTGAACTGGTAGGAGCGCTCTAATACCTGATTGATGATGTTACGTAGAGAAACTCCGTTGACTTCAATGATTGAATTGTAGGGCTCCTTGGCGTTCTGGAAGCTCTTGCGTACCCGGACAATGCCAGTGATGCGCTCTGGAAACTCTTTGAGGTCTTCTGGCATCAGCAAGCAACGAACATGTCCACCTGCTGTGATTTCGAGTTTCACCCGAAGATACGGATCTTCAGCGTCGAGGTACAAGCCAAGCTGTTCTCCTTGCTTGAGCAAAGCTAGCATTGGCATGAAACTCAGCACAACATCCCGGAAGTAAGCAAAGCCACCCCCCTGTAGAGGATGGATCGAGGCCAGTTCCTGGATCAGTTGCTGTCCTTCTAGGAAATAAAAGGCGAAGCGTTTGGTTGAATCAACGAAGGTATAGATGCGGCTTTCGAGCAGCTCCATGCGGAATCTCTAGTCAATGTGAAGTGGCCAACTCAAGCCGCAAGGCGGCAGGCCTGAGGAAAGGTTTCCAGGAAGCGGCCGAAGTGCTCCCAAAGTGTTTCAACAGACATTTGGCGCTGAATGAAACATTCCCCCAAACTGTGTAATAGGATGAAATTGATAGCCTGGTTCTCGGCTTTTTTGTCATGAAGCAATAAGGCTCTGAACGCTATCGCGTCCAGCTGTGGTAGGGTGACCTCGGGAAGCAAGGGCAACAGAAAGTCGCGGATGCGTCGGTAATTCTCTTCGGTTAAATGACCTTCTTGCCACGACACATAGGTCGCAAAGAGCATTCCAGTACCAACAGCCTCCCCGTGCAGCCACTGTCCGTAGCCAGCGTGGGTTTCAATCAGGTGTCCCAGAGTGTGGCCAAAGTTTAGCGTGGCCCGTAGTCCGGTTTCGTGCTCATCCTCTTCGACAACCCGACGCTTGACGTCACAGGATCGGGTAACGGCTTCTTCAAGAAATTCAAAATCCAGTGGTTCCAGCGTTTGCTGTTGTAGGAATTCGAAGAGCGAACGGTCGTGGATCAGTCCATGTTTGGCGAGCTCAAAGTAACCCGCTCGGAGTTCTCGAATCGGCAACGTCTTGAGAAATTCTAAATCAATACAGACGTACTCTGGTTGTTTGAAGACGCCAATCATGTTTTTGCCTAGCGGATGATTGACGGCAGTTTTACCTCCAACACTGCTGTCTACATTGGCAAGCAGAGTAGTAGGAACCTGTACGAAGGGAATACCACGCATGAAAGTTCCGGCGGCAAAACCAGTCATGTCTCCAATCACCCCACCTCCAAAGGCGATCAGCCAGGTCTTTCGGTTGGCAGAGCGCTCCAGCAGGAAGTCATAAATTCTTGTCAGGTCGGCGAGGGTTTTGTGCAGCTCCCCATCAGGGATTACACAGGTCGCAGTCTCGAAGCCATTTTGTCGAAGTTCCGTAGCGAGCAGGTCTGGATACAGCTGTTGTAAAGCATCATTGGTTACCACAACTACCTGACGGGCGTTACGCTTCTGGAGTATTTTGGTCAAGGATGGAGACCAGTGGTTGGTTCCAATGGTGATTTGGTAACTTCGACCGGGTAGATTTACAGTCAATTCTTGCATCAGTCTTCCGCAGTAGGCAGAGAAATTGGGACGAAACGGTCTCGACCCATCGTCCAGAAGTTCATTTGGTGCCAGACCTCCCCATTAGGCTGGAATTCAAAGCGCCCGGTGACTCCTTGAGTGGGTGGTTGATTCAGCAAGGCCTCCCTCAGAGCATCCGGATCTTGGTTCGCAGGTTGAGTCAGCAGTTGCAACAACAGCTTGGCAGTATCGTACGCATAGGCCGTGTAAGCAGTGGGGCCAACATATCCTTGGTAGCGATAGAAGAACCGCTCGTGCTCTGCGACGAAGTGCTTTACCTCTTGGGCTTCACTGCGAGGAAAGAAACTATCGGTAAAGACAGCGTGACGGATGGTTTCACGTTTGGGAGCAAAGAGCAGCAGAGGATTGTTCCAGCCGCTGTCGCCCAAGATCAGAGAATCTTCGAGACCGTAGACTTCCAGATAGGGGAAGATAATCTCCAGGTCCTGAGTCTGGTCACCAGCAATCAGGAAGATAGCATCAAAGTTCTGCTCCGGTATTCCACGATCTTTTTGTTCTTCAATCAGGGCATCTTCTTCATCAGTTCGATAGCGACGGATACCGGTGAAAGACTCAAACTCATCCACGAAGCTCTTCTGGCTGTTTTCGTAGCGCTGAATATTCTGAATTTGGGCACCAATCGCTCTGGCTTGCTCCCAGAAGACTCTTAGTTTCTCACGTCCCTCACGACTGTCTGGATAGAGCACAACAAAGCGGCGTGCCTGCAGGTACTCGGTGGCGTAGTCTAGCAGCGCTTCTACTTCTTGCTCCCAACTGATGTTGTTGCGGAAAACATAGTCCCCCAGATC
>DPLM01000177.1 GCA_003541985.1 Deltaproteobacteria bacterium
AAAAAACCCTTCTGGTCAAGAATCGGAATACATACTGGTAATACACTGGTAGGCAATGTGGGCTCTGCTAATCGCATGAATTATACGGTGGTTGGCGATAGTGTGAACTTGGCTAGTCGACTGGAAGGCATTAATAAGATCTACCAGACTAACATCATTGTCAGCGTTGAAACTCAGGAAGAAGCGGGATCACAGTTTCTCTTCCGGCCTCTAGATACCGTTCGAGTAAAAGGGAAGAAAAATGGTGTAAAAATCTTTGAGTTACTAGATTCAAAGGAACAGGCATCTGAGAAGCAGAAGCAGTTTTGTACCGAGTTCTCAAGAGGTGTTTGGGCCTATAGCGTGCGGCGCTTCGATCAGGCTTATGAAGTGTTCAAACAACTTAGTGAAACCTTTCCGGATGATGTTCCTACACAAATCTACCTGCGGCGCAGCCGCCGCTTCAGTATTTTACCTCCTGGTGTTGAGTGGGAACCAATTATCGATTTAGAGCCCCGTTTCAAGACTCAGGCTGATATTTGATGTAAGATTACCGAAGCAGAGTCTCAAGAAATTTAGCAAAAATTCATGATTTATTGAAATCGGCAATTGTGTTGCAGGGCAGCGATAAGTCACTTTCAGTTGACGAAAGCCCAGGTTGATCAAGCTTAGTTCTCCTGATCGATCAATGAGTACTTTGGTCAACCATTTCGATTTTTTTGAAGCGACGTCACGTTCATCCTTTCTGACGGCTCAACCTCTCCCGGGAGAATTTCCATGAAACGGATTCTGATTCCCGTCGCCCTCCTGCTTTTTTCAGCTGGGGTGTACTTACTGTTTGTCCTACCTAATCAGATTGAACAAAAATTCAATGATGCTATCCCTGAAAATGTCGAAGTGAATTACAAGGACTTTCAGGTCAATCTACTTGATAAGTCGGTTGTGGTCGAGACCTTGAAGCTTGAGGACAACAAGGTGCGTGTTGAAATGGGCCGTACTGAGGTGAAGACGGAGGAGTACTCCGGTGAAATGATACAGGTACAACTCAACGACGTAACCTTGACTGACAAAGAAAATGAAGAGATCTACAAGGCCCAGCAAGTAACAATTCAGGAGATTGATCGCAAGCAACTGGAGGAGACCAGCAAGAATTCAACATTGAGGGATCTGTTTGATGCGCTGAAGCGAGACGCCATTCGACAAGTAGAAATGAATGAGGTGAGCGTCACTAGAAACGGCCAGACTACAACGGTTGATTCTGTTAAAGTTGAAACTCTTGGCGAAGGTAAGGTTTTTGGCATCCAGGCTGAGGGGATTCGATCAAAAGATAGCGGAAGTGAAATCGCCATTGCCTCTGTAAATGTAGATGAGGTTGAAGTCGATAGTGAAGACCAGCTAACCCTAAATCACTTAAAACTCGGTGGAGTTCAGGTCAAGGAAGGAGAAGGTGACCTGACCATTGAGGATGTCTCAATTGATCAGGTTCGCAATCAGCAGGCGAACAACTTTAGTATGAAACAACTCAACCTGCAGAATTTTGAAAATATTGAAAAGCTGAGTATTGAAAGTGCTGAAGCTCGGAACATTCCCTTAGTCACCTTGCTGGAGAGTGAGATCGACTTACTACAGCGACTGCTGGGTGGAACGTTTGAAGGACTGCAGCTTCGTAATTTGTTTGTTCAGCCTGATAATGAAGTTGCCAAGCAAGTACGGGAGATTGATCTTGAGCAACTAGATTTTGGTACAACCGAAAATGGGCATCGCTACGTTCGAAACCTAAAACTAAACATCTTGGGGATTGTTATCAATCTCAGTGATTTTCCAGAAGATTTTGCAGAACAAGCCCGTAATTTTACGGAATCAGATGAAATCGGGATAAACCTCTTCCTTGATATCACGGGTAGTCACGAGCAGCAGGATTACGAACTGGGCATCGGTGTGGGATTAGAAAAGATGGCCGACCTGCACTTGGAGGGTCATTTTTCTAACGTTCCAATCGAGATCTTTGAATTTGAGAAGTACGATGAAAGTGAGTTGGAGAGCATCATTTCAGAAAAATGGACTAAGATCGGAGTAATAAAGTTGTTAGCCAGATACGACGAGCGTGGTTTCTTAGAGTACTCGATGGGTAAATTCAGCACAGAGTCAGGTTTCTCAAAAGCTACGATTGCTCGTCAGGTCAGTCAACAGTTTAAAAACACAGCGACTCGCTACAACCTCAGCGGCTCAGAGGAAATGGCCAGTGATTTGGAAAAATTTGTTTTGGAACCGAAGACTCTCCGTATTGAATTCTTACCAGAAGTTCCCCTCAACTTTGAAGAAATCGCAATGTTGGCTCTGCTGAATCCCAGCCAACTCCAGCAGAAGTCGAATTTCTCTCTCCAATCCACTCCAGAATAAACTGAGTGTCCTGATTACCTTGATAATTCCATCAATTCAGTCTGTCGGATTTGGTGGAATTTCACTCTGCTCTTTCACATCTGATGTCATTGACTTGGAAAGTAACCAGAATACTTCCTTAGTCTCTCACCGAATCCAACTCACTGCTGGCCTACTAAGAGGGGCGAATCCATTTCAGGAGTCCTTGATAGACGGTGCAACCGATGACTCTGCACATTCGGCAACATTGAGAGCGTGATCAATAAGTTCGCGAGCTTGGGCCTTGGAGCCTTTCAGAGCCTGTTGGACTTTTTGGGGTGTCAGATGTTCCACAAACTCTTTGAGTGTGATTTCCTCTGGCTTTTTACCAATCTCTTTTTGTAGTAGACGAAAGAGGTTGCGGGCACTGCTTTGTCCTTGATTGTAGGCTGCCACGGCAAGTACCCGCTGTACTTCGGGCCTTGGCTTCCAAACAGACTCGCCATAGCGCCATTCGGACTGCAGGTAGTGTCGGAACAGTAGTGTGGAAAGGAGAATGTTGGTCTCAATATGAAAGATATTTCCCGGTTCTCCAGCATAGTTTTCCTCTAGGGCTAGGACATAATGAGCATGAATCGGAGCATATATAAGGGACAGAGGTCTACCTTGCCGAAGTCGGTTCAGTCTACGACGTATTTGTGAGGTCTTTGAAGCATAAGGCAGTTGTTCCTCCTTTAACCTCTTCTGAACTTCTGGTAGGAGTAAGCTGGCTGAACGGGTGGGAACTACCATCTTTGGTGGCAGACTGAGATTTTGTGGTAATTGTACCTGGTATCCTAACTCTGTGAGAATCCCCTGCCATGTAGGATCAGCATAGCGTTGCTGCAAATGATGTAATGCAGCGTTCAATCGATTTTGCTCTTCAGTGTCTTCACGCAGTAATTCAATCTGCTTGATGGCGATGCCTGTTAATTGGCCAAGACCCCTTGCTCCACTTGCACTTACGGCCTTGTAGTCCAATCGAGATTCTTTGAAGAACAAACAGAAAATGGTTGGGTAAGATACTTCAAGAAAGAAAGCACTGGCTTGGATCGCGCTCAGCGTCCGGACTAGTGATAGCTCTGGGAATCCGTATTCGGACTGAGCAAGGAATCTTTGTAGATTCTCTTGAAACCAGTAGCTGCTCAAAAAATAGTCGTATAGTTGGGTCTGGTTTCGTTGTCCTAGCAGAGCTTCTGTTCCCCAATGATAGTGCCAGCGTGCCAGCGATTCCTGAAGAAGCAAATAGTTCGCAAAGCGTTCGACCGTAGGTTTAGTTGGTTGGTCTAGTAGTAATATCGGAGTTAAGGAACTCGACTGACGAGCTAGGTTCAATAAGCGCGTTGGAGTGTAGGCGGAAGGTTGCTGAGAGTGCTCAAGGGAAAGTGGTCGAGAAGGACGCTCAGGTAAGCCAAAATTCCCAGAAAAATATTGTTCGGGTAGTTGATATATTGGGAAATAGTCAAAGAGTTGACTATTTTTAAGGGAGAGCAGCGATTGAGGCCAGAGCAGTATTACCAATGCACTGACCATCAGAATTCTTGACATCAACTGCTTCCCTAATTTTTAGAACAAGGACATCTGCTGTACCTCTCGTTTTGGAGCCTGCTGTCCCCAAGTAACAGATACAGTTTTGATTCCACTCCGGGAGTCATAGAGCAGCTCACCATGCTCCAAGGCGTAGAGATGAAGATCACGAGTTACCTCGACATCGACCTTACAATATTCGATGATTTTATTTAACTTATCTTCACGATACCACTTGAGCGCTTGTAATCCGTCAGCTGATTTACCGGTTCCCAGTGTGGGTCGGGCGAGTGACTCCAATTTTAGGCGGTGCCCAAGTAATTTTTTTAGTTCAGTCAGCATATCCAGGTTGGGCAAGCCAGCCAACTCCGTCCGTAATCTTGTCCGCTGTTCCTGCTGGCCTGCACATTCACCGGCCAAGACGCGGTAGTCAAATTCCACGTGGTTGAAGCCCACGATCAAATCAGCCTTACGGCAGTGTTCCAATAGTTGTGGCCCTTGATAATCTAGGTATACATGGTGTTGTTCATCGAAGCTGTCCCAGATTACCCCGACAGACATTCCCATGTCTTCAATGTTGTTCCAGCCACCAACTTCATCGGCTGCGCGCTTTGTTTCCAGGTCAAAATACAGGATCCGTTCCATCGTTCCCCAGTGCAGGAAAGACACAAATGATTGATTACTACGAATTGTTGCAGGTGGAGCCGACGGCTTCAACCGAGGAAGTTCGCAAGGCATTCCGATGGCTCGCAAAGCAATACCATCCGGATTTGCAGCAACACAAATCCGAGGCGAACCAGCGAGAAGCACAACGCCGCTTCGTGCAACTAACTCAAGCCTATGAGACCTTGAGTCATTCGGCAAAACGTCAAGCCTATGACCTACGGTGGCGGAGATCCACTAAGCAGGCACAAGACTCCCAAAGAGACCAAAAAGCCTACACAAACACAAGTTCTTCACAGAATCAGAAGCGATCCTATGAGCGCCCAAGGGAGGATTTCACAGATTTTGCTGAAACGTCGCTGGAAGATTTACTGAAAGATGTGGAAGGATTGCTCAAACAATTTGGTGTTCAGCGAACTGATCCTTTGGAACTCCTGCTGGAGTGGGCTCGTCGGATCTATCGTGAGGTGATAGAAGCCTGGCATGAAGAGAACTCCTCTGCTCATTCTACTTCAGGCAGAGAGCAATCTTGGTTGGGTGAGGAAACTCGCAGACCCAAAGAAAAAAAAACTCAGGCCCATGATGATCCACGGGCAGATATCGAAGCCGAATTGGAACGTCTTAAGCGCTATCAGCGTACGAATCGCGAGCAGACCAGTCGTCAAACAGCAGAAACGGATGTTCATGATGAATTGGAGCGCCTCAAGCGCAAATACCGTCCCTGAAATCCCCCATGGAGAGATAGAATGTCCGCCAGCCTGACTGCTTCTCGAATTGCAGTCCTGATTCCTTGCCTTAACGAAGAAGTGACAATCAGCAAGGTAGTTCAGGATTTTCGAAAGGAATTGCCGCAAGCTACCATCTATGTCTTCGATAACAACAGCACAGATCGTACAGCTGAGCTTGCTATATTGGAAGGGGCGGTTGTTATTCCAGAGCGTAAGCGCGGCAAGGGTCATGTCATCGCCGCAATGTTCCGCAAGGTTGAGGCGGACTACTACGTGATGGTTGATGGAGACGACACATATTCTGCGGCGCATGTTCAGGCTTTGCTGCAGCCGCTACTGGATGGAGAAGCCGACATGACTGTGGCTACTCGCTTGAACGAGTATGAAGAAGAATCATTCCGCCCACTCCATGTCTTTGGCAATAATTTGGTTCGTAGTCTGGTCAACTGGATCTTTAGCAGTAATCTGGAAGACATCATGTCCGGTTACCGAGGTTTCAGTCGGGAACTGGTGCAGAATCTACCCGTATTGGCCAGTGGTTTTGAAGTAGAAACAGAAATGACAATTCGAGTGCTGGATTATGGTTACACAATTCAGGAAGTGACAGTACCCTACCGAGAACGCCCAGAAGGTTCGTTCTCTAAGCTGAATACTTTTCGAGATGGCTTTCGGGTATTGTATCAGATCGCCAGTATCTCCAGATCCTACAAGCCCATCTTGTTTTTTGGGGTACTAGCCTTATTTTTTGGTCTGATCGGTTTGATTGCAGGTGGAGAAGTGATTGTTGACTATGCGGTGGACGGCTATGTGAACAAGGTTCCAACAGCGATTCTAGCTGTGGGTTGTATGCTCCTCTGTTTTGGTAGCATTGGCATTGGTGCGATCCTCGATACACTCAATGCCCGTTTCCGTGAAGTACTGCGTTTGTTACAGCGCAAATGAGCTAGTTTCTGGCGCACGTGTTGCTTAGAAGGTCCACGTGTATGCTAGGCGAAATCCGGTAGGATCGACCAAGGCGATAGGTCCGACAGGTAATTCATTTTGAACTCCTTGTGGCCGTGGTGCAGCAGGATTCCAGACTGAGCGAGAACCAATCAGAGCTCCAATCAAGCCGCCAACAACGGTGCTGGTACCAATCGTACGGAACTGCTCACGACTGGTTCCTGGACGTAGAAAAGTGAACCAGCCCCCAAGCATCAGGCCTGTTCCAGCGCCGTAGGCAACGTTGCCTACGAGATTACGACGCTCACTGTCAGCAATTTGCCGCTGTGCCAGCAAGTCAAAGCGTAAAGCACTTTCGGAGTCGTCAGAAAATGTACCTTCATCGAGGTATTGTTCATCTTGCTGGACGGGCTCTTCAAAAGGGTCGCCTTCTGGAATGGGCTCCGTCGCAAGAGGATCTTCCATAGTTGGCTCCAACTCAAAATCTTGCTGCAATAGCGGATCGTTAGCCGTATCCTGATAGGGATCATTGAAAAATGCCTCTTCGTCGGCAGACCGAAATTCGCCAAATAGGTCTTGCTGGGCCATTGCTGACCAAGGATTGAACATAAGCAGCAGCAGGCAAAGCCAAATGGAAAGGTGTGAACGCATGCCGGATTCCTGAACAGCAGTGTTTGGAAGATGTTGCCTTGAAATGGATGCAAAACCCATTCACTCTCTGCACCAGACACAACCGGGTTCTGCTGGAAAACTCCAGCCTTTTGAAGAATATTGAGAACATGGATACGCTTATGCGACGTTTTTGGCCGGCGATGCTGCTATTGATCATCAGCCTTGGAACCCCAAAAATCCAGGCTCAGGAAACAGGTCCCCTGCTGATGCAACAGGAACTGGGTTATACTTTGGCTGGTACAGTGGCGGGTGTTGGACTAGGAGTTCTTGTCTGGTTCATGGATCCACTTAATCCAGATGTGACACTGCGCGATACCACAGTGGACGGACTAATTGTCGGTACACTCCTCGGTTCCATGTTCGGTTTTTATATACTACAGAATGCATTGGTGGAACCCCGTACCAATTCACTGCCCAGTGGTCTTGAAGATCTGCTAGGACAATCAAAGAGAGATCAGTTGCCCAGCCCGGTTGCCCACACTGGCCTGACCATTCCCATGACTTGGAAGTTTTAAGGAGGCCTCCCATGAGCAAGTGCAACCGAGTGATCGCAATCTTTTTGCTACTCGCCTGCCTGTCCCAGCCAGTTGCCTGGGCTCAGCAGGCTCA
>DPLM01000267.1:0-3940 GCA_003541985.1 Deltaproteobacteria bacterium
AATAAGATCCCCCATACTCGGATACCACTCGACTCCGAGGCACTCTCGCCCCCAGTAGACATCTAGTTTTCCTCCAACCTGCCATACCAGCTGAGCCAATGCTAAGTCGTCCACAACCTCCATTTTAAGCCATGGAAGACCAGGACTTTGAGACAATAGAGACCGTCGGACAAGGCCACAAGCTCCCACTCCCACGAAGGCCTTTTGATTTTTGACCTCCCAGATTCGAGTAGCGAGAAAAAAACCGCTGAGGGAAACGGTGTAGAGAGCTCTTAATAGACTTTGTCGCGCTTGTACTTCGGGTACGACACAAAGATAATCAACTGAGCTTCTTTCAGCTACTTCAATGATCCGTTCCAAGCTTTCTTCTTGGAAATGGACATCAGCATCAGTGAATAACAACCAAACTCCAGTCGATCTCCCGATACCCTGTTGCATGGCATTTACTTTCCCAAGCCATCCGGGTGGTAATTCTTCAACGTGGTGAATCAAGACTCTTGGGTCTTTTTCTGCAAGTTTTTGCAGAATTTTATCAGTTCCATCATTTGAACGATCATTGACCAAGATGATTTCAAGATTCGGATAATTTTGGGCTAAAACTGATTTCAGGGCATTTTCAATAGTCCCAGCCTCATTTCGAGCAGCTATGATTATACTTAGTCTAGGACAACTGGTATCTCCATTCGATGAAATTAAGGGCAGACTCTGAACATGTTTTAAAGCTAGCCAAATACCACTGGCTACGAAATACCAGGGTAGGCATCCTAAAAACAAAAACGTTTCAAAAGAACATAATTTATCAAACATTTGTTTAACTAATAAAAATTTGAAGGAAGTACCAAACTTTAATGAAGCAGATGTTCAGCTTCGAGAAAAGATTCGTAAACAGGGCTTGTCGCTTGGTTTTGATTGGGTCGGGTTTACTGATGCTGCTGAAAATCTGACTCATCATCATTATGAAAAGTGGCTTGATGAAGGGTTTGCTGGAGAGATGCACTATCTTTACAAACATTCATCACATAAGGCCTCCTCTCAAAAGGTCTTGGACTGCGCCCAAACGGTTATTGCAGTTGCTTGTAATTATTTTCATGATGGCACCCCTTCGAAAAAATTTCAGGATTCTAGTCTTAGTCGATTTAGTCGTTACTCTATGGGAGAAGATTATCATCTGGTTCTCAAAGAGCGTCTCGAAGAATTCAGGAAGTGGCTGTTGAAGGAAGGGCTGGCTTCCGGCTTTGAACAAACAAGGGTTTATGTTGATACGGGGCCACTATTGGAAAGAGAGTTGGCTTGGCGTGCCGGTTTGGGTTGGTTTGGAAAGCACAGTAACCTAATTCATCCAAAACTTGGCTCTTGGTTGCTACTGGCAGAAGTTCTCATTGATACAAAAATCCCTCCTGATCAGCCTTTTTCGGGAATTGATTGTGGGTCATGTACTCGCTGCATTGAAGCGTGTCCAACAGAAGCAATCGTTTCAGATCGGCAAGTGGATGCTCGACGTTGCATTTCTTACTTGACGATCGAATTAAAAGATTCGATTCCAAAACAATTTAGATCGAAAATTCAGAATTGGATTTTTGGTTGTGATGTTTGTCAGGAAGTTTGTCCGTGGAATCGCAAAGCTCCTAAGACAGAAGATTCAACCTGGAAGACCAGAAAAGGTCTTAAAGACCGTAAACTTTGGGATTGGGTAAGATTAAGTCAGGAAGACTTTTCAAATCAATTCAGAAAAAGCTCAGTCAAAAGGACCAAACGAAAGGGTTTGCTTAGAAATGTGATGATTGCATTGAGTGCTTGTTTTCACCCTCAAGCACTATCAGGTTTGCAAATTGGACTGAAAGACGCTGAGGAACTGGTTCGTTTGCATTCAGTATGGGCCCTTGGATTTCGAAAGCAAAAAATCAGTACAAGCTTATTATGGCGCCAACTCAGAATTGAAACATCTGAAAAAGTAATTATTGAAATTCAGGAAGCACTTACTAGCAAGAAAAAGTCTTCTAGCAAGCGAGAAAGAGCATGGTTGCTTACTCGACAAGTTCCATTAGCTTTGGCAAGAAAACACCGCTTGGGCCCTTCAGGTGGTAACCACCCGAGATCATCAAATAATCGGAGAACCAAGTTGCTTCAGGGTTGATATCAATGACAATTCCTCCATGATGAACAACAGTTTTGAGGATCAAAGCTGGAAGTGAAGTTGCTCCGGTAGTTCCAATTGTTAGTAGAAGATCTGCCTCCTGCGCAGCTTTTAAAGCACTTTCACTGCGGTACAGTTCCTCACTGTACATTTCATCAAACCAAAGAACGTGTGGCCGCATCAGATTCCCTGCTTCGTCCCGGAGTTTAGATTTTACCTCTTCGGGTAGAGGCTCATTTGGATCAAGTTCTTCAACAAGATTGGGCATTGGCAACAAATTTGGCCTGCTTGAATCAAAGATGCGCATATAATTCAGATTGCCATGGATTTCGTAGACCTTTTCAGCACTATTGCCTGCTTTGAGATGGAGGCCATCCACGTTTTGAGTAATCAATCGAAATCTTTCATCAAGAAGCTTCTCAAGTTCCACCAAAGCTTGATGCCCATCGTTTGGTTGAGCTCTACGATGCTGATAAATTCGGGTTAAATACCAATGCCAAACCTCCCATGGATAGTCTCTGAATCTCTCAAGGGTCGCTATTTCAATTGGCGTAAAATTCATAGATCCAATTTTCCAGTAACCATCTGCTCCTCGAAAAGTGGGTATTCCACTTTCTGCCGAAATACCTGCTCCAGTTAAGCCAATAATCTGGCAGTTTCGATTATCAACAGCTGTTTTCCATTTTTCCGCTACGATTTCTGAAATTTCATACATATGAACGCTTGGATTTGTGATTTCTCAAGGTTTGATTAAATTCAAGTGAAGAAACACATTTTTTTCGAGTATTATCTTATAATTAAAAATTTGAAATTATTAATTATATTTAATTAAGGAAGAAGGAAATGAATCCAATCTGGAATCCAAAACAAGAGTTTGTTCTGCAAAGTCGAATGGAGCATCTCAGACAGAGAATCTCGTCAGAGAATTCCATCATTCTCAAGGATTACAGTGAACTGCATAAGTTTAGTATAGAAGATCAAGAAACTTTTTGGCGAACAATTTGGGAGGATATGGAACTTCAGGGAGTTCAAGGCGAGGTAGCTTTGGAAAATCCCCAATTGATGCCTGGAGCTAAATTTTTTCCAAAGGGGCGGATCAATTTTGCAAAAAACTGTTTGATCAATGATCAAGCGAATGAGGGGGTTGCAATCATTGCTCATGATGAAACAGGTCTCCGCAGGGAATTGAGTTGGGGTGAACTGAGAACGTCTGTTGCCAGTTTTCAGAAAATGCTGATGGAAGCAGGTGTTCAAGCTTCTGACGTTGTTGGTGGTTATGTGGCCAATGGTCCAGAAGCTGTGATTGCTGCTTTAGCAACCCTTTCTTTAGGAGCAATCTGGACCGCTTGTTCTCCAGACTTCGGTGTTCAGGGAATACTTGATCGGTTTGGACAAACAAAACCAAAGGTGATCGTTGCAGGATGCTCGGTCCGGTACAATAAAAAGCCAATTGATCTCACTGAAAGGATTATTGAAATATGTCAGAAAATGCCATCCGTTACGCATCTCATTCATTTCCCGGGTGCAGAAGCTCTGGAGGGCTCTGAGTTTTCGAAGCTACAATTAACTGCTCTTAAATTTTCTGGGCCGGTAACCTTAGAAACTGAGTTAGTTTTTGAAGACACCTCTTTTCTGCACCCATCTTTTATACTCTACAGTTCAGGAACGACAGGTAAGCCAAAATGTATCCTGCATAGTCATGGGGGATCCCTTATCCAGTTGGTGAAGGAGCATCAATACCACCTAGACCTCAGAGCGAATGAAAGGCTTTTTTTCTACACAACCTGTGGATGGATGATGTGGAAT
>DPLM01000267.1:4266-4755 GCA_003541985.1 Deltaproteobacteria bacterium
GGATGGATGATGTGGAATTGGCTGATTGCTGGCCTGGCCTCACAAGCTACGATTGTGCTTTATGACGGATCCCCTTTCTCAAGAGGATCTAAGACGCTATGGGAAATGTGTGAACAAGATGATTGGTCTATTTTCGGTACCAGTGCAAAATATATTTCAGCTTTAGAAAAACAAAAATGGCAGACACCTGAAACTATGAAGTTATTGAAATTACGTGCAATTCTTTCAACTGGTTCTCCCCTAGCCCACGAGTCTTTTGATTATGTATATAATAAATTAAAATCTGATATTCTTCTAGGATCAATTTCTGGAGGAACAGATATTGTTTCCTGTTTTTTGCTTAGTTGTCCTGTCAGGCCAGTCTATCGGGGCCAACTGCAGGGTGCTGGATTGGGACTAGCTGTGGACATTTTTGATGAAGAGGGAAAACCAGTTCAAGAACAAAAAGGCGAGTTGGTTTGTACAAAACCTTTTCCTGCTATGCCAATT
>DPLM01000326.1 GCA_003541985.1 Deltaproteobacteria bacterium
TCTGGAACAAGAGATGCACATCATTAATCGCTATTTGCCAAAGCCAGACTGATTAATAAATTAACATTAGTGCTGACTGAGGCGGTCATTCTAGCCAACTAAAACATCCAGTGGAACAATTGCTTTATGGCTGAGGAACGAAGACAGTACCTGAGAGTCATTTTTGAGGAGACCATTCAAGTAAGTACGGAAGAGTGGTCCGATCCAATTGCAACTGGATTAGATCTCTCTTTGAATGGCGTTCGCTTCCATTGTGAATATCCACTTTCTGAAGGTGAACTGGTAAGCATAGAGTTCGAACCGTCTTTCACACTTGTTGGAACTGCGATTTGGTGCTGGCCCATTGAATGGTATTATCAGGCAGCAGTTCGCTTTAGTGAAATAACTGTGACAGAGCAGGAGAAACTTCGAAATTATATTGAGACAACTACAAAACAAAATTACCCTGATTTTGTTGGAGAAGTGAAGACAGGCATCGACGACACTGAAACTGAACCCGAAGAAAACAATACTGAAGTCAATTTCACAAAAGAAGACCCCACTCCAATAGACTACTCACAGTCAGAACCCTCCTTCCCAGACGCCGAACTCCATTCACAAACATATGCAGGGAGTCAAGTTGCACTGGTAACAGAGCGAGATAGCCCTCATAACGACATGATAATGCAATACCTCTCCGAAAGAACTGGCTTTAAGATGAGTCTAATGGAGAAGCAGGGTAATCTTTGGCCAATGTTACGGGAAAATGCATTGGACCTAGTACTTTTGAACCAATCCACCTCGAACGAGGATGAAATTCTCGGAGTGATTCAGAGGCTAGGCGAAGAGCATCCGGACATACCTTTCATCGTGTTTGCAGGACCAATCAGTCTTGATGATCGCTTGCACCTTCTTTCTTTGGGCGCAATAGATGTCATAACCCGTCCAACACATCTTTCTACAATTGCTCAAAGTATTTTGCAGGCTTTCTACGATAACCGAACAGTAGCTCCCCCTGTTCTTGAAGAAGAGTTAATTGATGAGAGTTTGGATTTAGATAGTGATCTTGACTTGATGGAAGATAAATTTTGACTTATCAGTCAAAGCTTTTTCAGGTCTAAAATCAACTTCCTGTAAGTACTCCGAAGAAAATGAATTGAGGGCTTCTGTAATCATTATCACCAACTGGATAGGCAATCTCGAACTTCAGAGGAATCTGAATCAATGAGGCAGCATCAACACCCCAGCGAATTCCGATCCCAACATTCCTCCGATCTTTCGCTTCACCTATGTCTAGTTCATCCTCCCAGGCACGTCCTTGGTCGTAGAAGATAGTCCCCTGCAGGCCCAGACTTGAAACATTGCTCCATAAAGGAGTAGTGACAAGCGGAAACTCATAGTCGAGACGAGTTAAAAGGTAATTATCTTGCTGTAGAGCCACTGTTTGTGGGAAACCCCTCAGGCCTGCCGGACCTCCCAATGAAAATTTCTTTTGCGATGGAGAATTACCAATCGTATTTCCCAAAACTATCCCCCACTTAAAATTGCTACGAAAGCCTGTTTTAAAAATTTGTGTGAGACTCTCAGATAACAGAGTGTATGAATAGTTCGTGTCCAACTCTTGCGATGGCTGTTCAGCAAGCACTTTGAGATTGATTAAGTAAGCACCTTCAGCCTGATTCCAACCATCAAATTCAAAGGTAGTTACATTTGAATTTCCGGTATCCCCGGATGAAGTCGCTGCCGTAGAATACAGATACTCCAAAGCTATGCCTGCTTTTGCCTCAAAAAATGGCTGATTAGGATACTCTGGACCTGAGTACCCTAAAAATACACCATTTGAAACAACTCCTCCAACTCTCTGAAGAAGCAATTGTCCAAAGAAATTCCTTTTGATGAAATTCTCTTCCGTTAAATCTAGCTGGTAGACTAGGTCGCCACTCCGTGTTCCGTAGCCGGGAATTGTATAAATACTGGTATCGCCTTCTTGATGTCGAAGTCCAACTCCAAAAGAGTTTCCATCCACAGCGTTATTTGTAAACCCCGGAACAAAAGTAATTAGACGTTCACGCTGTCGATGCCAATCGAAGGCAAAACGAATACGGAAAAAAGTGAAGGAGTGATTGTTGACACGCGAAGACTCTAGCAAGAATTCATCAGGGTCTAGCGAAATTTCATGGGGTGGAGATTGTGTGCGAAACTCAACAATGTAAAGAGGGCGCTGACTAAAAATTTTTTTTCTATGTTCTTTGTCATCTTCAGTTCGCAACAATACCTCGATGGGCATCGTAGCCTTGCTAATCTTTTGAACTTCAACTCGAATCAAGAATTCACCATTTGGTAACTCTTCATATACTGTTTCTCCAACCGCATAGTCCAAGCGTTCAACAGTCTCAAACCATTGTTTGAAGAACCAGTCCAAATCTTTTCCAGAAGCATTCTCCATGTGACTCTGGAGGTCATTGTGAGTCACAACTTTGAACTGACCTTCACTTATAAAATTTTGAAGTCCATCAAAAAATGCTTTATTTCCTAACTCGTATTCCAGCATGCTGATTACTGAGGCGGCTTTATAATTGACTGCCCGCAAATGCGCTTGTGTCGCTGGATTCTCCCGAAAGGAACTAGCAATCGGTTTCAACAACTCTAGATCGTTGTCCCGAGCCATTTCTTCAATGAAGTGTTCTCGAAATTCCGGATTCATCCAGTTGATGAAATCAAATATTCCCCCATTCTCTCCATACTTATGCTCATAAAAGTGAAGACTGAAATAGATTGGAAGCCCGTGGTTTAACCACATCTGGGTGTCCTTATCATTCCATAGAGTGGAGCCAAACCAGATTCGTCCAAGCTTCATGCTAAGAAGACCCAAGACACGCCGATCTAAAAGTTTGCTTCGCTTGTAATGAGGTTGGGGAACCATGATAACGTTATTCCATACAGTCACATCTTCACTTCTGCCAGGAACTTGAACAATCCGAAGTTCATCCCATGGAGGCTTTAATCCATAGCGTTTTTCGACAAAGATTATGAATTCTTCTGTCCAGCCATGAATTAATCCCACCCGTCTCTCATAATTGTTTTGATAGAATGACTCAACGAGAGGAGCATTTTCATGTCTCTGGAATTTGTTCCCAAAAATTAGTGGGAAGGAGGTAAGTGGTAGGCTTGTCTTAGGTAATAAAATCGGATCATTGGATGCCACTGAAGACGCCAAAGGAGTACTAATTAATTGACCAGATTCTTCTGAACTCCATTCAATTTCAAAAGTTCCAGGAGAGGGCAGATCTAAGCGCGTATCCCATCCGGATTTGGTTGGAATTAATAACTGTGGGTACCAGAGGGTACTCATCAAGACGCCATCAACAATTCCTTCTTGAAATCGCTCAGGAAAATTTGTCTGAAACTCAATCTCAATTTCCTGAATAACTTCATCAAATTGAACCCGCAGCAGTCCGTTTTCAACAGAGTATCCGATCTCTAGCGAGGGGTTTGCTTCGATTTGATATTTTAGTGGCCGAGTTCCATTGCTTACACTTTTAATTTCAATGCTCCCTGAACTGAAGCCACTAGGTAGCAAGGGATCATCATTTTTACTGAAGGGTCTTTTCGCAAAGATTGGAGTTTCTTTGGGCCGACGTAGCCCCCGAGAATCTTTTTGGGCAAAACGATTCATCGGTAGTGCCAGCAGTAACTCTTTTTTTCGGGCAGATGCTGGAATTTGGATTCGAAGATTTCCCTCGAGGCGCTTTTGCTGAAGAGAAAAACGAACTTTTCCTTGGTAATGTGGGAAATCACCATTTTGGTGGGATTGAGCACCCAGCCAAGTTGAGGTTGCCAGTATCAGAATACTGACCACGAGGAGAAATCTCAGCTGGTGCATGGATCCGATACGAAAATGATAAAAGAAGTCTGGTTTGATTAAAGCCAAGAGGTCTTAAAGAGCCTTGGATGCAATGTCTGTACGATAGTGTAAATTTTCAAAATGTATGTTCTGTAAAAGCTCATATGTTTGAGTTCGAGCTTGAGCAGGGTTCCCACCCAATGAGGAGACATTTAAGACTCGACCACCATTGGTAACTAGCTTTGTCCCGAAAATTTCAGTTCCTGCATAGAATACGAGGTCATCCACCCCAGGTTTAAGACCGGATATAGGAGAACCAGTCTTGTACTCACCTGGATAACCGCCAGAGGTCAAAATAACACAGATACAAACATCTTGCTTCCATGTTAGTTTTATTGAATGTAAATTGCCTTCAGTCGAAGCCTCTAAAATCTCAAGAAGATCATTCTGGAGTCTAGGGCGAATTACTTGGGCTTCTGGATTTCCAAAACGTACGTTGAACTCTACTACTTTGGGTTCTTCTTTAGTAATCATCAGCCCAGTGTAAAGGATTCCTTGAAAGTAAATATTCTCCTTTTGGAGTCCCTTCACCATTGGATCAATAATCATTTTCTCAATTTCTGAGAGCCATTTCTCAAGGTGTGGAACTGGGGAATAAGCTCCCATTCCTCCAGTATTTGGCCCCCGATCTCCATCAAAAACTGGTTTGTGGTCTTGAGATGGAACCATTGTGAGGTAATCAGGTTCACTGACGAAACTTAAAATGGTCATCTCTTCGCCGTCAAGAAACTCCTCGATCAAGACAGTTGATCCTGCTTTACCGAATCTATTTTTTTCAAGGGATGCTCTCAGAGATATCTCTGCCTCACTTATACTCGTTGCAACGGTGACTCCCTTCCCAGCCGCTAAACCATCAGCCTTGATTCCGATAGGTGCGCCATTTTACTCGACATATCTTAAAGCTGGTTCTAATTCAGTAAAAGATGCTGATCTTGCCGTTGATATTCCATAAATTTTCATGATTTGTTTCGCAAATGTTTTGCTACTATCCAGTTGCACTATCTTTTGGTTTGGTCCATAAATCTGAAGGCTAGCGGCCAGAAAACCATCGACGATTCCATTAGAGAGAGGATCTTCAGGGGCCACAACTGCTAGAGAATTTTTTTCTTTCTTTGCCCAATGAATAAGGCTCTGGTGATCATGCAGTGGGAGCGAAACGCACTTTGCCAGTTGCGCAATGCCGGGATTCCCCGGGAGGCAGAACAACTCTTTGATTCTTTGACTTTGGCTCAGTTTCCAGACAACAGCATACTCACGTCCACCACTTCCAAGGACAGCGACCTTCATATCGTTTCTCCAACTTCATCAACAAAATGGACAATAGTTGGCGAGGTCTTCGAAAATTTGAGCACTGATTAAATTGTTTAAAACACCTTTGCCAAGGAGTCCTTCGAATTTTTGTCCATTGAATGCTGTTGCGTCATCTTTGTAACGAACCCGCAAAACTTGATGATCAGCTGTCAAAAAGAGTTACTTGGCTTTTCCTTCGTGTATAAGACTAAAGAACGATAGATGGGGACTCTGCATCAAAAATCGATTGATGTATTTGTGGGAGAAAACTGAAATAGTTATTGGACTCCTATAAAATGTCAAAGGGTTATCCTACTGCGAAGCAAGGAGTTTTGTATTAGTCAGCGTTGACGATTCAGATAGTTGCGACGAGCTTGTCGAAAACCTTGGATGTCCTGAGGAGTACGGGAAAAACGATTGGATTTTCTAGTCATTTCAGCGGCTTTGTAAGCCGAGTTGATTTCGGCCTGACTTTGGGGGATCTTTGGAATCGGTACCATTCGGTTAACAGTCTGACCGGTCAGGAAGTGTCTTTGGTAGAGGCTGGGATCACGTGCCCCCCGAAAGGGGAGAGACTTTAATTCATCGAAAAACCAGAGATTATTGCGGATCATATGTTCTGCAGCATAGCCAGACTCCCGATCTCTGGTTCGCGGTCTTGGCTTGCCATAGCGGTTCTGCTCAGCCATAAATCTTTGGTAACGTAATTGGTCATCTCCAGCCAGCACATTGGGAAAAATACCCAGCCAGATAACTAAAGTTGCCAAGCTGAAAATAAAGAGAGTTGGTCTAATTCTCGCGACTCTTTCATGAAAGATACCAGTTCGTGTCACTTTGAGTTGCGAAGTCTTTTGTTTTGAGAAAAACATTTTTGCCCTTATCAACTTGCAGCGGGCTCCAGCGAATAAAAGTCCCCGCAGCAGCCTGTCAACTACAGGAATTTAAATGAATCAAGAAGAAGCACTCCTTGAAAAGCAGGAAACGGTACTCCAACTCCCAACTGGAAACCCAGATCAAATGGCTAAGGCATTGTTTGAAAGCCAAATGGGGATAACTGATTCCCAAATGTGTCGTGTACTGCAAGCTGCGCTTTCTCGTGGAGG
>DPLM01000018.1 GCA_003541985.1 Deltaproteobacteria bacterium
CAAATCACTCAAGCATCCACCTACTACGGGAAGAAGTTGAGAATCTTGGCAAGCTGTTGGATTGCTATGCCGCAGTTCTCGTGGCCACTGGCCCACTGACCTCTGATGCACTGAGTGAATCACTGCAGCAGTTGATCGGAATTGGACATCTCTCCTTCTACGATGCAATTGCCCCAGTAGTAACAACTGAATCCATCAACTCTCAATTGGCTTTTCGGGCATCCCGCTATGGCAAGGGAGAGGCTGATTACCTCAACTGTCCCTTCTCTCAGTCACAGTATGAGGATTTTGTGGCCGCCATCCTAGTAGCAGACAAGGTGCCGATGCATCAGTTTGAAGACATACGACCCTTCGAGGGCTGTCTGCCGATTGAAATAATGGCCAAGCGAGGTCTCGACACCCTGCGCTTTGGCCCACTGAAGCCAGTAGGGCTACCCCACCCAGAAACTGGAGAGCAGTTTCACGCCGTTGTTCAATTACGCCAGGAAAATGCACTAGGGACCCTCTACAATCTGGTTGGCTTTCAAACAAAAATGACCTGGACCGCACAACAACAAATTTTTCGTACGATTCCAGGGTTGGAGGAAGCTGAATTTGTTCGCCTAGGTTCGATTCACCGCAATACCTTCCTGAACAGTCCCAAATTACTGACCAGCCGGCTGCAGTTGCGGCAAGAGCCTAGGCTATTCTTTGCAGGTCAGTTGACGGGAGTAGAGGGTTATACCGAATCAACTTCGATGGGATTGGCTGCAGCTTATTTCCTACACTACGAACTTCAGGGAAACCCACTCCCAGAATTGCCCAGCACCACGATGATGGGAGGCTTGATTCATTATCTAACCACCACAGATCCCAAGCAATTCCAACCAATGAACGCTAATTTTGGCCTGCTAGAGCCTCCAAAGCAGCGCATTCCCAAGCCCCAGCGTAAAGCATGGCTTGCTGAACGAGCTATGAGAGAGCTGCAGCAGTGGCGAGAGTCCTGTAAACTTACGACCTCGTTGAATACCTTATGACTTGGTTGGAAGCCTCGATTTTAGGGCTGGTGCAAGGACTGACAGAATTTTTACCAATCAGCAGCACTGCCCACTTACGGATTGTGCCAGAACTGCTAGGCTGGGCCGATCCTGGTGCGGCCTTCTCAGCAGTGATCCAGCTTGGAACCCTACTAGCTGTCTTGCTGTACTTCCGCAAAGACGTACTGGAGTTGATCACTGCCGCTTTGCGGAGTCTTTGGAATCGAAACATGATGGAGACTCCTAGCTCCCGTCTTGCTTGGGCGATTGCCGTTGGGAATCTACCAATCGTTGTGTTGGGGTTGGGCTTCAAGGATTTTATCGAAACAGATGCCCGGAGCCTCTGGATCATTGGAGGAGCTCTGATTCTACTTGGCCTGGGACTCTATGCCGCAGAGCACTTCGCTTCTGGCAGTCGCGATGCCAGTCAGCTGAGCTTTCGACAAATTCAATGGATCGGACTGTTTCAGGCCTTGGCCTTGATCCCGGGTTGCTCCCGCTCTGGCTCAACCATCATGGGAGGTCTGCTCATGGGCATGGATCGAGCAGAGGCAGCTCGGTTTTCTTTTCTGCTAGGCTTACCTGCCATCCTGGGAAGTGGGCTTTTTCAACTCAAGGCTCTTGCGGAGACAGGGTTGGGAGAATCTGGACTTTTCAATATCGGTCTCGGCGTATTCTTCGCATTTCTGAGTGGCTATCTGTCTATTGAATTCCTGCTGCGCTTTCTGCGGCACTATGGCACTCTGCTGTTTGTAATCTATCGTATCTTGTTAGGAGCAGTGGTTCTGTTTCTGGCTGTCTGAGAGAGAATACCTATGTCCCTCATGCGTCTGCTGTTGTTGGGCCTGACTCTGGGTGCCTGCACGACCTTTAATCAGGAAAACTATGCGGAGTGTCTACCTTTGGTCGAAATGGATCGCCAGACAGCTCGAGCACAGAAAGATTACAGCTACGAGGCTGTTCATTTTAGTTACTGCCGCGCCCCTGCTCGCTACAAGAATCAGTTGGAGGAGAAGTAGAAAATGGCATCACTTGTGGAATAATCTATTTGCCCTTTGAAACCTGATTTGTTAAATTATTTGAATAGTAGAACTTGAGCTAAAGCTGCTTATTTCAGCTGCTCTACTGAAGTCGTTCGCCATTAAAGATGTATGCTTTTGTCAGGCCATTGAGCGAATAAAATCACAGTGAATCCGCATGCTGGATTTCAACTGTTTTAGCTCACCTATGAATTTGTTAACAGGAGAATTCATGAAGTTGAAGAACTGGGTTGCCACCGGTGCTGCGACCATTCTAAGCATAGCTTTGGCACTCAGCACACATGCAGCAGGCGATCCAGCTAAAGGCAGGGCTCTTTACGCGACCTGTGCTTCCTGCCACGGAGCCAACGGAGAGGGCAACCAAGCTCTAAACGCTCCGGCCATTGCTGGACAGCAGGATTGGTATCTTACCCGACAACTGAAGAATTACCAAGACGGCATCCGTGGCACCCATTCGAAAGACGTCTACGGCATGCAGATGCGTCCAATGTCTATGGTTGTTTGGGGAGAGACTAAGACAGCGGATATTGTAGCCTACATTACTAGCCTGCCAGATCCAGAAAACGCATCTGTCACATTAGGTGGTGATCCTACTGTGGGACAAGCTAACTACATGGTTTGCGCTGCCTGCCATGGAGCCAATGGTGAAGGCAATCAAGCCCTAAATGCTCCAAGAATTGCTGGGCAGTTCGATTGGTACACACATCGACAGCTAATGAACTGGAAAAATGGTGTCCGTGGCACCCATCCGAAAGACATGTATGGCATGCAAATGATTGGTATGGCGGCCACACTTGTAGATGAAACTGCTGTCAAAAATATTTCTGCTTACATTGCCAACCTTGGTAAATAAGTAAACACATTCTCGTCCATAAAGGTACACATGCGCTCAATGATAAGAATCAAATTTGTCTTGACGAGCTTGGCTGCACTTCTCGCATGCAGCACTCTCGTATTCGGTGCAGACTGCCAAGTCAAAGTTACTGGCTCCGATGCGATGCAATATGACGTCAAGAAAATCGAGATAAGCAAAGATTGCGATAAGTTTACAATAGAGTTGGTTCACGGGGGGCAATTGCCGGCAGCAGCTATGGGCCACAACGTCGTGATAGTCGAGACTGCAAAGATGATGGGAATAGCAACAACCATGATCAAAATGGAGAACGGTATAGATAACGGGTTTTTGCCCGAATCCAGCGACATCCTATTTCAGTCAAAAATGGTAGGTGGTGGAGAGTCCACAACACTCGAAATCGATCCTACCAAATTGACTAGCGGCACAGCCTACACGTTTTTCTGCTCATTTCCTGGCCACTGGGCGATAATGAAAGGCGATCTAACGGTCTTGTAAAATTTTTTGTTCTGAAATCGCGAACACAGATACCGAAAAGTGACTTCTTTCTCGGAATAAACGTTACCGCTAGACGAGAAAGCCGTCAGCTTCACAGCAATTTGAAACAAATTAATCTCTGGATCCCTGAAACGGGATCCAGACTCCACCACTCAACTATTCTACCCTCCAACAAATCTAATTTTAACGATCCACAGACTATTCTAGTCCGTCTACCGCGCTACTATTTCGCATCTTGTTCACCGCTCCATTTCGCTTTCTCTGAAGAGGTTCCACATGAGTGACTCCCCACAATCATCCGGTCACCGCAAATATTCATATCAGGTCACAGAAGGTATTGAGCGGGCTGCCAGTCGAGGCATGCTGTACGGTGTTGGCTTCCAAAAATCTGATTTTCAAAAGTCCCAGATTGGCATCGCTTCGACTTGGGGCATGGTCACGCCATGCAACATGCACATCAACCGTCTGGCAGAGGATGCAGCCCGAGGCGTAGAGGATGCAGGAGGCAAGGCCATGCAATTCAATACGATCACGATCAGCGATGGCATTTCGATGGGAACCGAAGGTATGAAGTACTCTTTGGTTTCTCGGGAAGTAATTGCAGATTCTATTGAAACCGTGATTGGTTGCCAAGCATATGATGGACTCGTTGCCATCGGTGGTTGCGATAAAAATATGCCTGGCTGCATGATCGCTTTGGCTCGGTTGAATCGTCCTGCTATCTTCGTTTATGGTGGCACCATTATGCCGGGTCGTGTGAACGATAAGAATGCTGATATTGTCACGATCTTCGAAGCTGTCGGACAGCGAGCCTCTAACAATATCAGCGATGAGCAGTTGGAAGAAATTGAAGCCAAGTCGATTCCAGGTGCGGGATCTTGTGGTGGTATGTATACAGCCAACACAATGTCCTCAGCAATTGAAGCAATGGGGATGAGCCTACCGAACAGTTCCGCCATGGCAGCCATTTCTCCAGAAAAAGCCAAGGACTGCTTCCGTTCTGGAATTGCAGTACACAAGTTGGTCGAACGCAACATCTGCCCACGTGACATTATGACCAAGACGGCCTTTGAAAATGCAATCACAGTTGTGACGGCTCTTGGTGGCTCAACCAATGCGGTATTGCATCTGCTGGCGATGGCGCATGCTGCTGAAGTGGATCTGACCCTGGAAGACTTTCAGCGGATAGGAGCCAAAACCCCAGTACTTGCTGACCTAAGACCAAGCGGTCGCTTCCTGATGGTTGATCTGGTCAACATTGGTGGACTACAACCACTGCTCAAGCGTCTATTGAACATCGGCATGCTACACGGTGACTGTATGACAGTCACCGGTAAAACCATGGCGGAGAACTTGGAGGAAGTCGAAGACTATCCTGCAAACCAGGAAGTTGTGCGGCCCTTCGACAAACCGATCAAACCCAATGGACATTTGGTCATTTTACGTGGGAATCTAGCTCCAGAAGGTGCTGTTGCCAAGATCTCCGGTAAAGAAGGTCTCAGTTTCTCAGGAACAGCTCGAGTCTTTAATTCTGAGGAAGAAGCTCTTCGGCGAATCCTGGATGGAACAGTCGTCAAGGGAGATGTGATTGTCATTCGTTACGAAGGTCCACGGGGTGCTCCAGGAATGCGTGAGATGCTCTCACCCACATCCGCTATCATGGGCCGTGGACTTGGTAAGGAGGTAGCCCTGATCACCGATGGACGCTTTTCTGGAGGAAGCCACGGTTTTGTGATCGGCCACGTTACGCCAGAAGCGTACGCTGGAGGCCCTTTGGCAATCGTGCAGGACGGCGATCCAATCACCATTGATGCTGAAAAATGTCAGCTCAACTTGAATCTGCCAGAAGCAAAAATTCAGCAACGCTTGCAGAACTGGCAAACACCTTTACCAAGGTATGAGCGTGGTGTCTTGGCCAAGTATGCTCGCAGTGTCAGTCCAGCCTCTTTGGGTGCCGTTACTGACCTCTAAGCCTGATCTTCAAGCAGCTGGAGGTGTCATCAACTCATCCGGCTGCATCTTCTTTCGCTCATTCTCCTACAAATGTCTTCCCTACCACACCTCGTGCTGGGAACCAGTGGCCATGTCGATCATGGAAAAACCACACTGGTTAAGGCACTGACCGGTATCGATACAGATCGCCTAGCCGAAGAAAAACGCCGAGGGATTACAATTGAGTTGGGCTTTGCCCATATGGAATTGGAAGGTGTTCGGATCGCTTTCGTTGACGTTCCTGGGCACGAGCGCTTTGTTCACAATATGCTAGCTGGAATCAGTGGATTGGATGCGGTGCTCCTTGCCATTGCGGCAGATGAAGGGGTGATGCCTCAGACTCGAGAGCACCTGCATATCTGCCGACTGTTGGGAGTCCAGCAGGGCCTGCTAGTCCTGACTCGGTGTGATAAGGTGGATGATCCAGAAATGCTGAATCTCTGCGTTGATGAGGTGCGTGAGTTAGTAAAAAACACATTCCTGGCTGAGGCACCGCTACTCCGGACCTCTGCCAAAACCGGCGAAGGTCTGGATGAACTGCGAAACGCTCTGCTGCAGATAGCCTCTGAGAACCACCGTACAAACAGTAAACGTCCCTTTCGGCTAGATGTGGATCGATCTTTCGGCATCAAGGGATTTGGGACGGTTGTCACAGGAACCGTTCGCAGTGGGAATCTGAAACTGGAAGAGGAAGTATGGCAATGGCCACTTCAGCAACCACGGCGTATACGCAGCCTTCAGGTTCATGGAACCCCAATGGAAAAAATCTGGTCTGGTGAAAGAGCTGCACTCAATCTATCCCAGATTTCTGTCGAAGAAATTCAGCGGGGCGATCAATTGGCAGCCCCTAACTCCTTGCTGACTTCTCACTTGCTCGATGGAGAATTAGAGGTACTGGATGATCTACCAGCCCCTTTGCGTCATCGGGAAAGAGTCCAGTTGCATCTTGGCAGTGCGTCGGTTCCTGCGCGCTTAATCTCCTTGGAAGGTATACAGCTGGCTCCTGGAGAAACTGGACTGGTTCAACTCCGCCTCGAACGAAAATTGAGCAGTCGGCATGGAGATCGATTTTTGATTCGCGGTAGAAGCCCCTTGCGTACTTTAGGCGGGGGAACGGTGCTTGACGCTGCACCAAACAAATCACGCAGATTGCGGCAGGATCGGGCACAGCGGTTGCGTCAATTGAGTCAGGGCTCACTCCCTAAACAAATTCAGTCTGCTGCCTGGCTTCAAGGACTTCGTGGGACCAGCCTAGCAGAGTTGGCACTAAGAACCCTTGGATCAGCCAAGGCTCTCCAGAAAGAGGTCGCCGGACTGCTTAGCCGACAAGTTTTGGTACAGGCAGGCCAGCCTCAAACTATTCTATTCCATCCAGAACATCTGGAACGTGTTGGACGTTTTGTGCAGCGTCAACTAGAGCAACAACACTTTGAATTTCCTGAGCGTGAGGGACTGCCTATAGCTGCCTTGCAAGGAAAATTACAGCGTATTTTTCCTCTAGCTGGAGTCAGTGAAGGACTACTGAATTTTTTTGAACGCCAACAACTTTGCAGTCGACGTGGTGAATTCTACGCCTTGCCTAGTCACCAAGCACAGCAGGAAAAAACAGCCATCACTCAGTTGGAAGCTTTGCTGGAATTACTGAAAGCGGGTGGATTTCAAACATTACGACAAACACAGCTACTAGAACAAGCTGGCTTGGACGAACAAACAGCTCTTCCCCTGCTCAAGCAGGCAGCTTTTCACAAGCAGTTGGTTCGAGTTGCTGAGGATCTCTGGTACTTGCCTTCACAACTGGAACGCTTCCGTGAGCAGTTACAACAGTGGTTTTCTACTCATGCAACGATCAGTGTGATTGAATGCAAGGAGTTGCTACAGACTGGACGCCGGCATGCTCTGGAGCTTTTAGAGTATGCGGATCGTCAGTATTGGACACGACGGATTGACAATCATCGGGTTCCTGCAAAACTATTGCATTGAAGACTCTTTCACGTAAGATCCATTATTCTTGTGAGGTTTCGTATGCAATGGCTCGCACCCCAGTCTCGCTTTCTGCTCAAAAACTTGTTCAAACGCAACTATGATCATCTGCGACCCAGCGCACAGAAGACAATCAACTGGACCGTTCTGGGCGTGGATGTCGCGGCTATCTGGTTGCTCCTGTCAATACTATAAGCCACTACTGCTTTTTCTGCTTTGGTTCATTGGCGCCGGCTCTCTTGCAGCACAAAGTTTGCTGAGCCAGCCACAGGAGCTAGAGCAAGGTCTGCGACAGCTTTTTCCTCCGATCTCCGCTTCTGCTTCGTCAGCTGTTACTGCTCAACGCGAACAGTCTTCATCTGGTGTGGTTTTTCCCTACCGCTACAGGGGGAACATCCCAGAGCTGGACGCTTTGCTACCGGCAGATCCAGAATTGGCTGCGGAAGAATTGATTCGCCAACAAGCCTTGTTGCCAGAGGAAGAGAAAGAATACTACCGCTTGCGAATCGGGGCTGCTCAAATAGATCGCTCGAACGTAGACAGCTTCGCAAAAGCCTTTCTCTCCCACTATCCTCGTAGTCGCTACCGTGATCAGGTTTTTTTACTCTGGTTGGAGCAAAGCCCGGTCTGGACACCTACCTTGGAAGCCGCAGCATCTATTTTTGTGCAGGATGCTGATTCTCAGCAACTACGCTACTACTGGTCACTACGTGGCCGAACTGCCGAAAATCAGGGCAACCTAGTTGACGCCTTGCGCTATCGCCTGCAGGAAGCACGCTTCCTGGATAATGAGCAACAAAAAGAATTCAATAGAACCCTGGAGAGCTTATTTAAAAAAATTTCCAATTCCAGCGTGCTTGAGCAATTCAGTAATGAGTTTGCCGACGTTCCCTTTATTCAGCAGGCACTCCCCCAACTACGATTGGAAAGGCTTGTAAAGGAGAGGAATTATGCAGAGGGACTATTGCTCTGTGAGCAGCTACTGCAGAAAGCTAGTCTAAAGGGAGATCGTGCAGAGATCCTAAGCCTGGAGAACTTACAGGAGTTCCTGCGACGCCGTGCTCAACTCAAACCCTATCGAGTTGGTGTGCTGCTGCCGTTGACTACCACCATTCCTACCGCAGCACGCCTGACACAGCAGGTGATTGAAGGATTGCGGCTAGCTTTACAAAAAGCTCCTCCCCTCCCCAAGGACAACCACACTGTAGAGCCCATAGAGCCTTTGGTTGACAACCTCACGAAATCAACTCCAGCCGACAATACCAGCGTGACCACGGAAACAGAAATGGTGGTTGCCACTTCGACAGACAATATCACTCCTGTGAATGATTTCGCGGATCCAGTGACATTTTCTCGGATAGATAACCAGACTGCTCCTCAGCCAGACAATCAAACGGAGATCATCAAGGCAGAGCCCCTACAACTTCCCTTACCACCTCGGTGGGAAGTTGTGTTCCGTGACACGAAACTGGATCCTGATACCACTCGGCAGGGATTCCGTGAATTGGTAGAGGATGAGCATGTGATGGCAGTCATTGGCCCACTGGCCCGCAGAACCTCTGAAGCAGCGGCGGTGGAAGCGGAAGCATTAAAAGTACCGATGATTTCACTCTCGGTAACCACCAGTATCGCCGATCTGGGGGACTATGTTTTCCGC
>DPLM01000383.1 GCA_003541985.1 Deltaproteobacteria bacterium
CATGTCCGTGTTGCCAGGCGACTTCCTTAATGGCGTTCTTGGCGATTGTGTGATGATCAGCACAATTCAGAGCATCGCTGTAGCGGATGTTGAGTTCCTCTTGGCCTGTCTCAGCTTCTCCCTTGGTATTTTCCACTGGAATACCAGAGGCGAAGAGATGGTTGCGGAGAGGGCGCAGGATCTTCTCTTCCTTAGTAGTCTGCAGGATATGATAGTCTTCGTTGTATCCGCTGATTGGCTCAAGGTTCTGGTAGTTATCCTTGCGCAGTTGATCAAAGCCCTGTTCAAAAAGGAAGAACTCCAGTTCTGTAGCCATTTTAGCGGTCAGTCCATATTTCTTGAGGCGCTCGATTTGCTTCTGTAGCATCGCTCGAGGAGAATGAGGAACTTGCTTGTGCGTGTGATGATCAAGAATGTCGCACAGAACCAGCGCCGTACCTGGTAGCCAGGCAGCCAGTCGCAGGGTACTCAGATCCGGCTGCATCACGTAGTCCCCATAGCCAGTAATCCAACTCGAGGATGCGTAGCCGTCAGGGGTGGCCATTTCGATATCGGTAGCTAACAGGTAGTCGCAGCAGTGGGTTTCTTTGTGGGCGCTGTCAAGGAAGTTCTGCACGTGAAAGCGCTTGCCCATCAGGCGGCCTTGCATGTCCACCAGACAGACCAACACCGTGTCGATGGAACCTTCTGCCGCTAGGGACTTGAGGTCTTCAAAAGACAGGTTTCCGGCCATGATTCGGCTTGGGCTAAAGGATAGGGAGAAAAAGTCGATACCGGGAGACAACCAAAGTGATTCCCGGAATGCGACTCAGGATTAGCAACAAGGCTGACCTACCAATGACAGGTCAGCCAGTGGGGCAGTTCGGAGTGCTTTCGGATCTCTGATAGCAACTGTCGAGAGGTACAAAAGGCTGCCTTGCTCAGCAAGCTCCGATCAACCGAAGTTGTAAGGAGGTCCCGCCTGCCCAATCACTTCATTATAATCTTGGAAGATCCTGACGATCTTGTCGTGGAGTTCGCCTTCTTCAGCAATCTCTTTCCAGAAGACTTTAGCAGCGTCTTCTACAGCTTTCCATTCACTTTGCGGAATGGAGCGCAGCTTCAGCTTGTCACCCTTGGCACGAAGTCGGGCTTCCCCACCCCAGTACCACTGGTTGCGGTAGGTGTGGCCAGCTTCGATAGCAGACATGACAACCGCTTTCAGGTGCTCAGGCAGATTGGCCCACTGCCGCTGGTTGACGAAGAATGAACCAATCCAAGCACCAGAAATGTTGTTGGTCAGGAAGTAGTCCGTCACATTGGCCCAACCAACGGTGTAGTCTTCAGTGATTCCAGACCAAGCCATTCCATCGAGCTCTCCAGTCTGAACTGCAACTTCTGCATCTTCATAAGGAATAGAGACAGGTACTACACCAAATTGAGAGAGGAAGCGTCCAGCTGTCGGGAAGGTGTAGAGCTTCAATCCTTCGAGGTCGGCAAGTGAGGTGACTTCTTTCTTGGTGTTGAAGTTACAGGGATCCTGTCCTGCTGCTGACAGCCAGGCCACTCCCACTTTCTCATATTCTGAGCGCCAAATGTCGGCCAGTCCATACTGATTGAACAGAACTGGAACATCCAGGGCGTGCTTCGTTGCTAATGGGAAGTAACCGCCAAATTTTTGCAGTGGAGTCGGGGATGCCATTGAGTCATCATCTGAATGAACGGCATCAATGGTTCCACGCTGCAAAGCCTGGAAGAGTTCACCCGTGGGGACAATTTGGTCCGCATAGTATAGTTCGACTTCCATTTCGCCCTTTGCAGCGGTGTTGATGTAATCAACAATGGGCTTGGTCACATGCTCACCAAGAGCTGCACCGGCGTAGGTTTGGAAGCGCCACTTGATCGGGGCCTGTGCTGTGATGATGGCTGGTGCAGCAGCTACGGCAGCACTACCTAGTGCAGCTTTGCGAAGGAACGAACGTCTTGAATTCATAGAATTCTCCTTGGTTTGCTGTTTGGATTGCTCCATGAGAAATCGGGGGGTCACTTCTCATATATGTAGTTAGGAAGCCACAGCGCGATCTCGGGGAATACCATGACCAGCGCAAGGGCAAAAACCATCACAAGTACGAAGGGTGTGATGGAACTGTAGATGTCGCGAATGCCAATCTCTGGAGGTGCCATTGCGCGCATCAGAAAGAGGTTATAACCGAAGGGCGGTGTCATGTAGGCAATCTGACAGGTAATCGTGTAGAGAACACCGTACCAAATCAGGTCAAATCCAAGTGCACCTACAAGAGGTACGTAGAGTGGTGCAACAATCACCAGCATCGCGGTGTCATCGAGAAACGTCCCCATCAGCAGAAAACTGAGTTGCATCAAGATCAGGATCATCCAAGGGCTGAGGTTAAGCTGAGTCGTAAACAGATTCTCGATCGCCTTGACGGCGCCAAGTCCATCAAACACCGCACCGAAGGCCAGTGCTGCAAGAATGATCCACATGAACATGCAGGAGACTCCGAGGGTTTGCCGCACGGAGTTCTCAAACACATTGCGTGTCATCCGGCCTTTCAACACTGCCGCCACGAACGCTGCTACGGCACCTAATGCAGAGCTTTCTACCAGAGAAGTCCAGCCATTGACAAAGGGCACCATCATCACAAAAAAGATGACTAAAGGCAACAGTCCTGCTCTGAGCAATCGTAACTTTTCTGGCCAACCCACGTTGCGTTCTTCCTTGCTGAGAGCAGGTCCTAGCTTGGGATTAGCCTTGCAGCGAATCGCAATGTAACCGATGAACAGGGCTGCCATCATCAACCCTGGAATGATTCCTGCCAACCAGAGTTGACCGACCGGCTGTCTGGCAATCATCGCATAGAGGACCAACACCACTGAAGGAGGAACCAGGATGCCTAAACT
>DPLM01000065.1 GCA_003541985.1 Deltaproteobacteria bacterium
CTTTGCTCATAGGGAAGGCCTCATCGCCTCACCAGCGATAGGCAAGGGTGCTGCCAACAGCAAGGCCGAGTGCACGAACTTGTCCTGCGTCCAGTTCCAGAACTAGATTAGCCGACTTGTCTGGAGTGATGGTCACGGGTTTTTCACCAGAAGAGGGTGGAGGTACATTCTCTGCCACATAAACTACACGGCTATTGCGTAGCCACAGAATATCGATTGGGAAGTTCATATCTTTCATCCAAAAACCATAGCGTCCTGAGCGCTCAAACACAAATAGCATACCCCATCCTGGTTTGAGCCGGGGGCGATCGCTCAAACCTTGTTGGCGTTTAGCTGGGGTGTCGGAGACTTCAACAGGAATTTTCACACCTCTCTGGGTGATCACTGTTGCCTGCTGATAGCTGAATGTGCGTGCCTGCAGCGATCCAACCAGAAGCAAACTGCAGCAAAGCAGACCGAAACATCGAATCATGCAGGCGTCCGTGCCAGTTTTGCGAGCCGCTTCTTCACCATTCGTTGCTTGAGTGGCGGGAGGTAATCGATAAACAGGCGCCCACGTAGATGATCAAACTCATGCTGGAGGCAGATGGCTAATAGTCCATCTGCCTCCAGCGTTTGCAGACGCCCCTCCAGATCTTGGTATTCAACTGTAATTTTCTCAGCTCGGGGGACTTCTGCACGAAATTCTGGGACACTCAGGCAGCCTTCCTCGATTGCAGTCTCTCCGCTAGCAGCTACGATCTTTGGATTGACCAATACTTGAGGCTCTCGCTGACCGTGGTCTTCATCTCCTGCCATCACATCGACCACGACAATTTGTTTGAGGACTGCTACTTGGTTGGCAGCCAAGCCAATCCCTCTTTCTTCGTACATGGTCTCCAACATGTCTGCAGCAAGTTGGCGCAATTTATCATCAAAAATCGTGACTGGCATGGCATGTTGCTGCAGGATTGGATCTGGGAATAAATGAACCTGTAAAAGCGCCATCAGCATCTACTCCGGATTAGAGTTATAAAAATATTACTTTAACGGATGACATTGCAAAAAGCCACTAAAGAACTGATGCCAAGACGGCTCTGGTATCACCTCCATCTCTACAATCCAAACGATTTCAGCCAACTCTGCAAAGGCAGCTAGTTTGACTGCATCCTTCTCTGTTGTCACCCAACGCTGCGCACGGCTTTTACGCCAAAGCCACTGCAAACGCTGAACATCTTCACCAGTGTAGGAATGATGGTCGGGCCAGTTCGAAAGGTCTTCCAAACCCTGACAGAGAGGTCGCAGTATTTGAGCGAAACCTCTGGGTTGGGCAATGCCACAACTGGCAAAAACAGCTTCCTTAGCCAGTGTTTTGACATCTTCCACTTCCTGGCCATCCAATCTTCGTAAACGGATAGGTAGATAGTCACAGCGGAAAATTGGTCGATCCACCTTGAGTTCCTGCCGTAACATATGCATCAAAGCATCAGAGAAACCCAGGTTGGCTTTGGTCAGCATGATCGCATCAGCTCGATTCCAGTGATGCTCAGGCTCACGCAACTCACCCAATGGAAGAAGTTGGCGATTGCCAAGGCCTCGCTCTGCATCAATCAACAGTAGGTTGAGATCCCTTGCTACAGCCAGATGTTGATAGGCATCATCCAACAGAATCAGATCAGGTTGATCACGGAGCAAAGCCCAGCGCGCATTACGCATTCGGGAAGATCCCACATAAACAGGCACCTCGGGATGGTGTTGAGCCAGCCAAGTCGGTTCATCGCCTAACAATTTTGGGCTCAGTAGCCAGGGGGCATCCGCTGAACAGAAACGTTGGAGGGTCGCTTTGGAATGCCTTCCATAACCCCGACTGAGAAGCACAATCCTTCTTTGCTGCTGCAGGGAACGCATGAGCATTTCGATGACTGGAGTCTTGCCAGCACCTCCTACTGTCAGATTTCCTACAGCAATCACTGGCACAGGAGGACGAAAGGTTGTGATCAATCCATTCCGATACATCCATAGACGAAGCAACAGCAGGGCTTCATAGACAAACGCAAGAGCGGCCAGAGCGGCACGGAGCAACGGATTGCGCCAAAGCCAAGGAGTGGGTAGTTTTGGAAGCATCTTACTTGAGTAACCGGTAGCGCATCTCCTGTTCAGCTGGCAGGTCGGGACTGACTGGTTCCAGCAGTCCCGCACTTACCAATTCGTGCAAGATTTCGTCGGTTTGCTTGGCAGTCAGACGCAACTGAAGAAACAAATCGGTTCGGCTCAGCTCTCCGCTTTGACTACGTGCTAACTGGACAGCCTCATGCAATGGTAACTGACGATAGATACCATATTGGTAGTACCCGAAGCCGAACAAGGATCCGCCAACCAGAATCGAAGGGAGACCAACCAGTGGGAAAGGGATGGGGGCTCCACTATCCAGTAAGATCAGTGACCCAAGAATCATCGAACCCCAGCTCAAGATTCTCTCTCGGCGCTTGCGGGCTAGATAGACTTCAGAATCGAAGAGTTGCTTAGCCATGGATGATTGTGCAAGAGGAGTTCTTGGTTACGAAAAAGTTCTATTATTCATACCCTAGTCAAGGTATCTGCTGCAATATCTGAATTTCACAGTACGCTTCAGAAATTTCAGGGTTCCAACAATTCACTAGCTCATGCTAGTATCAATTCTGGTAAGCTGGGTAGGCTCAAAAGAGCTACATCGTCTAGAAGCATAGAAATGACCAAGACCAGCACATGGTCAAACACTTGTTGACCATCCCTCAGTCTACAGAGCGGGCCTAGCAATAGCGGATCCTAGGACAAAGGGACTCCCTGCGTAAGGTTAGAGCTCTGCTGGCGAATCATTCCTCCCATCAAGATGTGTTGACCATTAAAGACCATCAAGAAACCTCTGCCTTTCTGGCTATTGCTGGTAAATACCATCAATCGTATTGTCCTACAGCATTGTGATTGTTTCTGCATGAATACTGACCTACACTAGACCATCCAGACTAGAGTCATGGGTTCGATCCAACCTGGCGTAACCATTAATATTCCATCAGTCTGAATCTGCTATGATTTTGCGTTAGTACTACTTACCAAGAGAATACTCAGCAGTGAACCGCCTCCTATTTCAGCCTCAAGAAAATTCAGAATCACCACGACGGAACTTGAGAGCACCCCGACCTTCTCTCTGCTCTTGTAGCGTGCGCAGCATCGTGTCAATGCAGGCACCACAACTGGTATCAAAAGGGCCAGCTGTCCAACTCAGGCCAAAGTCCAGAGCTTCCAAAGCGCGTACCCCAAATGGCACGTAGGAGATACCAGTGCCTCACCAGCATAACCCTAATTCCCTAAAAATCTCCTCTGTGGTTTCAAAAATATGTACTTCGATGCGAATCTAGGGGATCAGCTGATCCCACAACACTACCGGTTTTTCTACCAGCTTTAGCTGTGCTTCAGTTCTTCGAATCAGTAAGACATTGTTCTGGTGATCTAGCAAGATCAATGGTTGGGGTTAAGTCTCTAGCGAAATCAGGATTTTGCTAAAAAACTCCTGCAGTTGGTCTTCCATGCTGGGTAACGTAATCTGCTTTCTGCCTACTGTGATCGTCTGAGAATCTACATACAAGCAGCATAGCGTAAAACGTCTGAATGTCTGTTTCGGTCTTATCAGCATTTTGGAGACTGCCACCTGTGGTACCAAGGGCTTTCCAGCCATTTATTTTACAGTAGTCTGCTTGAGTTCTTCAAGGGTGGCACTTAGCAACGGCAATGCCGTCAGCTGGCACTTTTATCCAGAGCGAAATTGGGTGTTGGCCTGCCTTACAAAAAAACATATCGACTTCCTGCAACACAGCTAGTCCAGAACGGAGACTCTCCAGCTATTGCTTGAGCACATCGTCAGAGAGCCATTCCAGTATCGTCGCTGCAGTAGTTAGCAGCTGTTCTGTTTCTGGAATTTCTTCTCTGACAACCACAGGTTCTGTTGTAATGCTTCTCACATTTGATTCAATAGGCTCCTCATTCGCTTGCCAGGCCTAGCAAAATTCCTGTACCAACTGTTCAAGACACCTCAATTCACTAAGCCGGCTTTTCAACAACATAAATCGAGGACTCGTGATGTTGACAGTTACTGAAAGTAAGAGTATCAGGAAAGTTGCTCCAAAAAATCTGCTGTGGCATCAGCTGGAGCAAGTGTAAGAGGAATCGCTAGCAGGTTCTCCGGCTCACGCGCCTGCCAAATAATCAGATGTGTGTCCTCATCGTTGCTCTATTCGGCATTATAGTCAGAAGTCAGTTTTTCAAAGGCCTGGGCTACTGAATCAAATCGGAGATTTTCTGTAATCTTGAGGGTTGGCTGTAGAGATTCACCATCATAGCGCAGGGGAGCTTTCCCCCGATCTGCCAAGTCAACAAGCAGTTCTGACAATGGAATGGGGCTCGGTATTTTTTTCGGAAGGGGCGTTCTCACCAGACCTGCCGGTCGGGTAGAATGAACCCTTCACGTTGCTTACGAATCACCATCAGGCCTCGCTCACGCAGGAGCAGTTCGAATAGCAATTCTAGACGAACAGTTTCACGACGACCATCGGTTAGCTTTTCAGGAATCTCAGCATAACTACACGGTGTTGGTGGAGACTCAGCATATTCTTGAACCAACTGTTGAAAGATCTCTTTCAAAGAAATCAAGCCTTCCAACGCCAGCGGACTCCCCTTGTACAGTTTCCAGCGAAGTTTCTGAGAAGTCGATAGGCTTGTGTGCAGAAGAAAAGAAAATCCAACCAGCAACTAAGCCATATTTATAATCTGGCTCTTTTGTGGAGGACTTCTGGAGAGCCAATGCAGGTGCATAGGCATCCTCCATTTAGTGTTTTTTGGAAGAAGGCAGACGTACGCAGGTCACTACCATTGTCATCCATCCAAGAATCAAGTTCACTCCACCAATTGGAGCCATAGCGGTCACCCCACGCAAACCTGTTAAGCTGTAGGTAAAAAGGCTTCCACAGAAAAGAAAGCTACCCACTATGAAAAAGATTCCCACGTACAAAAATCCTCGACGTTCCAAACGCTCCAAGAGCAAGCCTGTGAAGAGCAAGCCTCCCGCGTGGTAGAAAAGATAGTTTGAGGCCAATATAAAATTCGCAGTGCTGTTGAATTCCTCTAATTGAGTGCGCAGCAGGTGAGATCCCATCGAACCACTTAGGACAGCAAGAGTTCCAAACAATGCGCCAATGGCCAAGAGCCATTTGCTTGCTGGATGTTTCATCCCAGTTCTCCTGCAAAAAATGGTTTTGTGATGCCCTCAAGCCATTGCTGTCCTACCTCTACGGTTGCTGGGGATAGTTGCTGAATTCTTCTCGTGTAGGTTCCTTCAGCATCTACCAACTCTCGAAGCAACATCTCAGGTGCCAAATTTGGGATAAAAGCGTAGCTTTGTAATTGCTCTTTTCGTTGAGCCCAACCCTGTAGCCAAGCACGCTGATCTTTTAGCTTAGTTTCTGGCAAAACCCTCTCACTGTGTGATTGATTCTCCGCTACCAGTTCTGTCAGCAGCTGCAGTTGTGCAATCCGTTCTTCCAGGTTGCGTTGAACGATATACTGGCCTTGGCGATAGAGGCTCTCTCCAAAAGTATCTATTGCTATCCGAACACGAACTTGATCGTACCAATGAAAAAGAGCAACCAATTCACCAAAGAATTGCAGTTGAGTTGATACAATCCAACGTAAATTTGGGAAACAACGCGGATCATAGTTCTTGTGTCCGGACAAATGAGCGGTACCCAGATTCAGGCCAGAAGCTAACTGTCTAGGAAGACGCACTCCTGCTGCTGAAAAGGCTCCAAACTCTGCTAATAGTGGGCCCAACAAACTACAATTTCCTCCGATAAAAAGACGCTCTGAACGCAGGAAAACGCCTTCACAGACATTTCCCAGTAAGGAGGCTGTTGCCTTATCACCTCGAGTAGTAAAGTTGAAATGGATTGTCCCACTACCAACCTCACTGAATTGACCTGGTAGATCACCGGTTCCTCCAGTGAGCAGGACATCACAGAAGTTGATGTTGCTTCCCAGCGTCACCCACGGCATAAGCAGAGTCATCTTGGTGTCAGTATGTTGACCCGAACAAGCACCTTCTTCGTAGAGACTTCCCTTGCGAATCCGAAATCCTACACCTGTGGTTGGAGGTGCTCCAGCGTGTTCTCTTCCAAGAAAAACAGCTTCTTCGGCGACACCCATGCCAAGTATCGTTTGAGGTCCAACCCAGCTTTGCCTCAACGAAACTGGTCCTTGAGCACCAACTGTTGCACCTGGGCCAATCACACTATCTTCCAAGACCACAAAGCCTCCGGGGCCGATCTCAGCTCCCGTCCGTACTCGAGTGGACTGACCCTGTAAACGAGTACCTGGATGTAGCACAGCCCCCGACTCTAATTGCTGAAGATTCACATCCCGACGGATCGCAGTTTGTTCCGGTAACAGAATCTGGACTCCCCGTTGTGCTAGCTGTCCAAGTTCCTGTGAACTATAAAAATCACTCATCACCTTCTTTAGCCTGCATTCCAGAATTACGAAAAAACCTATTTTCCTGCTTCAAACTCATACTGCAACTGAGCAATCAATCAACGCTTATAATGCACACCACGGAGTTCGATCAATCCAGTCTTCAGTTCGTAGCGCAAATCTGAACCATCGACATCGCTATCCTGCCAGTTCATTTGTACTGCTCCTGGCATCCGCAGTACTTCTGTTTGCAAATCGTATATAGCGCGCTCTGCCTGCAAATATAATTTGCTATCGCGTTCCACCTCGACCTCACCACGAATTTCCACCAACTGCCGACGCCAGTCGATCAAAGCTTCGTCAGCATGTACTAGCGTGTCTGTGAATGGTATTGTTTCGGGATTAGGATGCAGGCGCAATCGAGGTTGCTCCACATTCATGAGCGAACTATCCTCAGCCATCAAAGCTCGAAGACCCGTTAAGGTCCAGCGTTTGAAGTTTTTTTGATAATCCTGCAGAGTAATTTGCTCCAACTGTAGCACCTGACTCTCCGGCAAGGGCAGCAATGGTAGTGATTCAGAGGTGGAGTTGGAGAGAGCAAAATACAAGGCAAGGGGACCCAGTAGTAGTAACAGCAAGAATTCTTGCCAGTGGGCCAATAGTAGCGCTCGGACACGTGATCCGGTCATTGGAACTCAGCGTAAGCCTTTTAGAAACGTAACTGTAGACCAGCATGCCATGATTGGCCATCTTCTGAAGGAGCCGCCCAAAAAGCTAAGGGATCTGCGGGGTGTTCGTTCTGTACTTGAGTCTGAGTATCGGTTGGTGGGCCAAAATTTGGCTTTGGCAGCACTGGCATCAGATTTTGGTTAAAACTGATGCCATTGATAACTAGATAGAGTCCAAGACCATAGCCCATCAAACCCCCGATAGTCATACTTCCCGAAATCGATTCCCGAAATGCAGCTCCAGAGAGAAAATGATATGAAACTCCGATCGCAGCTCCCCAGAGAGAACCATACAGAGTGTTCCAGAAGACTGACTGCATTACGGGGCCACGGCCACCATTTGCTCCATCCAAAAAGTTTTCAATGCCAGGACCTTCTTGAGCCTGCTGAGCCCAGGCAACTGGCTGGGACAGGCAGGCGAGTAGCAAAAAGATTGCGATCACTCGGTTGCACTTGCTCATGGGAGGCCTCCTTAAAAC
>DPLM01000297.1 GCA_003541985.1 Deltaproteobacteria bacterium
TGATTTGACGAGTTGCACGATAAATCAAGACAAAGCCCAGGGCAATGAGGCTGTAGATACAGCCCTGGACTAATCCACCTAATAGCGTCTGAAGTATCATGGGCTCATGGAATAGATGTGGCAAAGAAGCCACCTAGATACAGTAAACAAAACCTCTCATACGCAAGGAAATTTTCATGGATGTGATTGCGTTTCGTAAAGCATGGCCAGCCTTACGGAGCACCAGTCTTCCTTTGGAAACTAACAGTTGGCTGGTGCATATTCCCAACGAACACCCTCTTCAGAAAGAGATCTCAGCCGAGACTCTTAGTCGATGGATACAGCAGGAGATTCAGGAATCGGAAACTTTCTTTATTTTACGTACTCGAAGGCTGGTTGCCGACTGGTTACCTGAAAAGCCATCATCTGCCTACCAAGAATTCCTAGAGATCCAGCAAGACAATATTAGAGGGTGTGTATGGAAAACAGTGACAGATCCCATTGCAATTCAGCAACAACTGCTTGGAAATTCCCAGTTAGAAACCGTCGCAATGGCTCAACAAGCTGTCCTACAAAGCCCACATCTACCATTAAAACTTCAAGAGCTAAGAATTCCCAAACCCTGGGGCTATGAAGGCTGGTATACGGGTGTCGAGCAGAGAGGAATAGCCAGCTTCATTGATGAGCAGGGCTCAACCGAGCTACCTTACGCACTGAAGCTTTTTCCAAAGTCTTTGCTGGCCCATCACAAACCTCCACTCATTTTGTTGAAAACCCTGAATCCAGTCCCAGAAACTATCTTAGGGGATCTGTATCTCGAATTACATCGCGAAAAATGGGAAGTCTACATTGTTACAGCAATTGATGAAACTGCCTGGCCGGATGGTGTTGGACAAGTACGAGCTGGGCTCCATCCAGAACTGCTTCAAAACTATCAGAAACAGTATGGTGACGATTGGTGGTCTACGTATCAAAAAGACTTCAGAAGAGCTATTCAAAATTATGAAACTTTGCGTAGAAAGCTAGACAAAAGTTTAGACCGAGAAAGAAGCCAACGTGGTTATGGATTTAATCAAGCGCTTAATCCTGAAGAAATGCAGGAATTGCTTTCAACCATTCCAGATTATCTTCAGCTAGAAGAAACCAAACTACGGCTTGCAGCAGAGGCCTACGTCGGATCATGTCCAGTTCGTGTTGGGGATATCGTGTCTTTCCCAACCTGGCAAATGCACTCTCTGCAACACGGAGTGAAAGTCATTGAGTTTCAGACTCCACACTACGAGCGGATGATCGTGATGTTTGCTCAGAAAGTCTTGACCCAGGATCACTGGAATACTGAAGAAGCCCTTGCGGGGATGAAACCAGAAATATATCAACCTCCACAACCTGAGTTGATCTGGCAACAGGATGGGGTTCGATGTGAAAGAGTAGTGAACTTTCCAGATTTTGATGCCTTCCGACTTCATGTCCCAACTGGAAAACGCATCTACCTTGAAGGTAAGGGAAACTATCAACTATTGATGGGCGTTGAGGGGTATGGTCAGTTGTTTGTAGGTGGTGAGAATTGTGGGACGGTCCGTCATGAAGAAGGCTGGATGATTCCAGCTGTTACTGACAATTGCTGGTTGGAAAGCAGAGGAACTGAAGATTTACTCTGCCTACAGGCTATACCCAAGAGTAACTAGCGGATTGTTTGAGCAAGCAGGGGGTTGGGCTTCAACTGATAAGTGACGACCACTTCATTACGATCTTCTACCAAAGGGAGAGCAAAGGTCTGAGTTATAAATCCATTGGCCACAATTGTCACGTGGTTTGGGTTGGGCTCAACACGGAGGGTAACTTCCCCGTGTTGATTAGTAAACCACTGGTATTCCGGGTAGCTCTGCAATGAGATAAAGGCTCTTTCCAAGGGTAATTGATCCGCATCGCGCACCTGAATGCGGTAGGCGATCTTTGTCTCTTTACTCAAATTAGCGGCCGCCTGAACGGGCTTGATTCCCGAACCAGCTGCATTTATCAACTTTTCCAACCACGAATCACCGATCAAGATCCCACCACAGAGTAGCAGTCCACCGATAGGCAAAATGGGTAAAAATTTGGTCGGTTTAAGTTTCATATGATTTCGCTTCAGCACTTTCTTGAAATTAAGATTTTAAAAAAATGCTAGAAGCATGCCCCCTTTGGATTAGACTTTTCAGAGATGTTGTCCACATTTATTGCAAGACCCTTGCTGGCTATCTTTTAGACACTTGGCACAGTTTGAAACACTAGTTGCCACCATACTCTGAGAGCATGAAATACACTTTTAGCGTTCTGCTGCTTGCATCTGCGCTTATACTTGTAGCTACCGATCACGCATGGAGCGATTCGCTCTGGCGTTACGGATATTCTACGCAAGAACTTCGATCCGACGAAGGATATAATAAGTATCTCAATGATCGATATGGAGCAGAAGGTATCCGCTTGAATGGCTATTTACTTGGAGTCAATTTTGTACGGACTTCTGGTGTAGGGATTGGACTAGAATACTCCTCGACTAGCGGAAGAATCCGTTATCAAACATTGAATGGAGATAAGCAGGAGAATACTTTGGATTTGCAAACTCTCTTGTTACTGCTCTCCTCATACCGTGGAGATTGGGAATGGTCGGTTGGCGTTGGAGTCAACAACTTGAGTAGAACTTTCTATGGATATCGTAGTTCATACATAACCACTGAAAATATCAACGATCAACTTGGCACCAGGACTTCTGAAACCTTGGGAACCATGGGAATCTTGCAGGGACTTTATCATATACTCAACAATAGATTGCAGTGGTCTGTGGGAACTCGCTACATCATCGCTCAAAATGAAGTTGCTTCGAGTGACATCAGACCAGGCCACAATGCCAAGAGCATTCAGGAAACACAAAACTTTGACTTAGGTGGGCTAGCTTTATTGACGACCCTTACCTATCGTTTCTAGGAATTAAATGTGCCCCTTGACTCGCCGAAATCTTTTGCTTGGAAGTTCGGGATTATTTCTCTTTGGCTGTGGTGACTCAGAGTCTTATACTGCTGGCAAGGACTACTATCCAGTTACAAGCCAATACATCTTCCATTGGGGAAAAAACGGTTCGATCGTGATTGACAGAGATGCAACAAACGCCACTTATTCAATTGGTGGAAGTACTAATGAACTCAGTTGGTTTGAAACGGGTGTGAACGCTTGGGCTAACACGCTTAATGAAATTGGTATCAGTGTCTCTTTCAGTACAACCTCACCTGATGTAAAGGTTTATTGGCTCAACTCCACACAGATGCTTGCAAGAGCTGGCAGTTCTTATGTTTTGGGACAAGCCACTACAGAAAAAGAAATCTATATGCTTAAGGGTGAGGACCAAACAACGACAACTGCAGTTGCCACGCATGAATTTGGACACATGCTGGGTGTCTGGAGCCATAGTTTCGACATTAGCGACGTGATGTATCCGTATTTAAATTCCGCTAGCCTGAGCAACCGGGACAAGCGCACCCTGGTCGATTTTCTTTATGAACTCAGCCCTGACTTTGATCTACACGATGTAGCAGGCCCTCTGGTTCATTCGTTGACGGGAATCAGTATACCGCATTACGTTAGCTCACTCACAACCAATGGCTGTCAAATCGGCACTTCCAAAGGATGATTTAAATTTGACATCTCTAGGATCATGGAACTCTTGATGAAGTCTCTCCGTAATTTTCTCAGATTCCTTATTTTTGGCTCAACTTTTCTTATATTGAGTTGCGCTTCAGACCAGACTCCCGCAAAGAATGACTCAATCAAGAAAACAGCCAACGTTCTGAATAATCAGATCTCAATTTTATTGCAATCCCAAAAAGCGAATTGGGTAAGTTCAGAGGTTCCAAGCACTTCTGTACTGCCATCTGTCCAAGACAATCTCAGTTTGGAACCTGGGAAGTCTGTCCAATCTTTGATTACTCTACAGAGCAATCCCACAAAAAATTTTGATTTATTGCTGCGTTTCGGAAATGAAATGGTCGGCTATTATGAACTCACTAGTCTGAGCCCAAGCATCCTCTCAGACGGGAATCAGATCTCGTTGCAGTTAGAGGTGCCAGAAAATATTTGTGATTCCCTATATCCAATTCTACACGTTGTTTCACTAAATTTTTTGACAATCGAGGTGGGGAGTACCAGCGGCGTACAGACTGTTTCAGTCAATCTGAACTGCAGTATAACCATCCAGTGAATAAAACGGACGCCCAATGAGAGATGAAGGTAAATCAGAGTTCAACTAAATTTTCATTCAGTTATCTCTTGGGTTGCAGGAGGAGATTGTCGGCGACCACCAAGCCAACGC
>DPLM01000069.1 GCA_003541985.1 Deltaproteobacteria bacterium
GATCTCATGCCATGTTAGGATTTGTAGAGGGTAAGCTCGGGCATCTCCATTGATTTCTAGGGCGATCACAGGATCATTTGGCTTGAGCCATTGTGCTGCCAGTTGGTTTTCAATGAATTTGGGTTGATCAATTGGGGGAATCCCATCTCGTGGCGGTCCACCTGAAAGCAAATCATGGTATTCAATGGAATGCTTAGACCAGTCTGTATTCCAGCCGATAGTTGCTCTTTGCAGAAAATCACTGCGAGTATCTTTTTCCTTTGATTTAAAATTCGCAGACGCAAGATTTGCCATGAGCAGCAGCATCAAGGCCTGAAGTAAAACGAAAAGCTTTGCCATGTGATTCTCTATGTTTGTGCAGTTACGGAAAATGTTCATCAACCATCATTTTCTTAATGCACTTTGTACAAGCAATTCAACAGACATAATTACCTCAAGACATTTTGGTTCAGGAAATAAATCTTGACCAAAAAGCTTTGGCTCTCTAAACAAGGGCTTTGTTCTTAATCACTTTTAAGGAGAAAAACATGAATTGGAACAACAAGACTTTGACGCGCAAGTTAAGCATCATTGGAATTGCGTTGGGGTTGCTCTGGAGCTCAAACGGATTGGCTAGCGAAAGCCTGAAACCCTTGAATCCGCCCGAAAAAGTAACGGTGGCCTACGTACCCATTATGAAGTTTGCGACGATGTACGTAGCCCAGAGCCGAAAGCTCTTCGAAAAGTACGGTCTGGATGTAACGCTCCGCCGTGTGAAATCAGGGACAGAAGCGATCGCTTTTTTGTCAGAAGGTAAGATTGATGTTGGAGGAATTGCAATCGTAACTTCTCTCTGGAATGGCTGGAGCCGAGGTCTTGATCTTCGCATCATCGCACCGGGCGGTCTGGAACCCATGGAGAACAGTCCAACTGCTCTGATTGCAAGGGCTGATCTGATGACTAATGGCTCGATCAAGAGTGTTAGGGATTTGAAGGGAATGCGCATCGGTGTCGCTGGTGGTCCAGGCAGTGGAGGTGAGTATCTTCTGACAAAGGCTTTGCAGCAAGGCGGCATGATGCTCAACGACATCAAGAAGGTCAAGATTGGCAATGCCGATATGCCCAAGGCCTTGGCTAATCAGTCCATTGATGCTGCCCTGACAGGACCTCCCTACACAACCCAATCAATCAATGACGGTCACGCCAAGGTCCTCGCTTCCGATCTGGCTCCAGGATTAATGACTGTTGCGTTCGTGGGCTCTGGAAAATTTGTCAATCAACGGGCAGATGTGGCAGAGCGATTCGTACTTGCTTTGGGAGAGGCAGCCCGCCTTATGCAGGGTGATGGCTTCCTTGACGACGAAAATATCAAGGCGTATATGATGAACACCAACACCACAGAAAAAGCTCTGCGTACAGGAAAGAAGCTGATCTATGATCCAAACATCATCATTCCAGTGGCAGGTCTAAAGGACATTGAGAGTGTACATCGTTTGAATGGCCGGACGGAATACAACACTGAATTGGATCTGAATAATGCAGTAGATGAACGCTTCACGAAAAAAGCACTAGGCATCTTGGGGAATTATTGACTCAAGACGGAATTCTTTAATAGCTTTGATCCCTGCCCGTTGATAATAAGCCGTGAAATATTGTGTCAGTGGGCTGGGGTTGCTAGGTCAGATATATACCTTTCAACCTGTAATCTGTGCTAAAAGTTTCCCCTGAATCATCGTTTAAGCCAACCCAGATCCAGCAATCTATTCGACCTGATAATTCCATTCACTAGAATCTCACCTCGCTACTCCGAAAAATTACCAATGGTTACTCCTTTCTTCAAATCGGCATGTCCGTAAAAATCCGTTGTCAAGGTTGTCAGAAAGTCTACAGCACGGTGGAAGGAGAGTTTACCGCCATTGGTGACGTCAGCTTGCAAATTGAGGAAGGCCAGTTCGTCTGCATCGTGGGGCCTTCCGGATGCGGCAAATCCACTTTGCTTAGGATCATTGCGGGATTGGACCACTTCACAGCTGGAGAGTTTGATGTATGGCATAGGGACGGTAAGGATCAGCCAATCAACAACGTCATCTTTCAGGAATACGCCATCTTTCCATGGCGGACTGTTTTGGAGAACGTTGCCTTTGGTCTTGAGATGCGGGGTATTTCAAAAAAAATCAGAACAGAAATTGCGCGAGACTGGCTTCAGAAAGTTGGCTTGAGCAAATTTGCCAACTACTTCCCGGATCAGATCTCTGGTGGTATGAAACAACGAGTTGCCATCATCCGAGCGTTAGCTAATGATCCAGAAATTCTATTGATGGATGAACCCTTGGGAGCTCTTGATGCACAGTCCAGACTCTTGATCCAGGAGGAATTGCTAAAGCTCTGGGACGAAACCAAAAAGACTGTTCTCTACGTGACACACAGCCTTGATGAGGCTATTTTTTTGGGTGACGAAGTTCTACTGATGTCGGCCAACCCAGGTCAAATCATCGAACGTTATCCAATCACGATTGAACGTCCCCGCTCCATTAGCACGATGAACAGTGGAGATTTTACAAGAATTCGGAGTGAAATCTGGGATAAGCTGGCGGTGGAGGTCGATCGCTCGATGGCCGGCCAGCAATGATTGCTTCTCCCTAAACACCAGATCTGCATATGAATCCTGAAAAATCAATTAAGCTCTCCATTCAGATACCATTATTTCTGCTGCTGAATCTGGTTTTCTACTTTCTCAACCTGTGGACGAACCAGGCACTTTTGTGCCTCGTGATTGATGTGATCCTCTTTGGCAAGATTGTCAATGATGCGATGAAGTTAGTCCCTGTTCGATACAAGAAGAGTTCGGAGCGCTTTGTCACCTTGCTCTTTCCAATTTTACTGCTCTCAATCTGGGAGATCTTCGCCAGTACCGGCAAGATCAATCCCACTTGGTTCCCAGAGCCAACCAAGATCCTTGCATCTCTCTGGGAGCTAATCACGGTCCCGGAAAAGTTCAGTGAGACGACCCTGTTAGGTCGTCCTTGGATGATCCCGGAACGCTATCAACAACAAGGTCTTGAAGGCGTCTGGAAATTGATCGAAGAAGGCCATGTCTGGGCAACTTTGTTCCGAGTAGTTTTTGGGTTTGTGATTGGCCTAGTCCCAGCAGTTTTTTGTGGCTTCCTGATGGGGATGAACAAGACGATCCGTTTGATGTTTGACAGCATCTTATCAGCAATTTATGTACTACCAAAAATCGCAATTTTTCCTATCGTGATGCTAGTCTTTTCAGATCCCTTCGGAGATGCGCCTCGGATTGCTGTGGTTGCGCTTTCCGTCTTTTTCATGATGACCATTCACACGATGGGAGCAGTCCAGAATGTTGAAGGGATTTATATTCTGGCAGGCCGCAATTATGGAGCACATGGCTTGAAACTCTTCTTCAAGGTCATCCTGCCGGGTTCCTTGCCATCGATCTTTTCAGGGATGCGAGTCGCTCTTGGAATGGCCCTGATAGTGATCATTGCGATTGAATTTCTCCGAGCTGATAAGGGAGTTGGCTTCCTGATCTACTACAACTGGGAGATTCTGGCGCCAGAGAAGATGTATGCTGGTTTGATCACAGTCATGCTGATCGGCATCCTGACCACCCTGATCCTGAAGCTACTGCAGTATCTGGCACTCCCATGGAAACGCCACTCTCTCTTCAAATGACCTCCTCCTTCTATCCTGCTCAGGAAGGTTTCGATGGAATCCTTTGACGTCATCGTTTGTGGAGGAGGAGCTGCAGGTGTGGGTGCAGCCGTTGGAGCTGCCCAATCCGGGGCTCGGGTGGCCCTGCTGGAACGCTATGGTTTTCTGGGTGGAGCTGCTACCAATGCCCAGGTGCTGTCTTATTGTGGGTTCTATCAATGCGACTCTCGAGGAGACCGTGCAATCGGGGGTGTTGGTTACCAGGCGCTGTTGGAACTAGCAAAGCTGAGAGAAAATATACAACCACACCACTCCGAGTTAACTGGTAACCGCATCATCTTACTTGATCCTGAGAAGCTAAAGTATGCTCTCGATCAACTGGTGCTTTCACATCGAGTGGAACTCCTCCTACATACCACGTTGGTTCAGGTAAAAAAGCAGGATAGTCACCTTCAGGCCATTGATCTGGTGGATCTTTTTCAGCAAAAATCACTCTCAGGAACTGCCTTTGTGGACGCGACAGGCAATGGCCAGCTTGCAAGATTTGCCGGCCTCTCTTGCAGAGTAAATCAGCAGGAAAAGCATTTCCAGTCTATGTCACTTCCCATTCGACTGGGAGGTCTTCCAAAGGATCTGACGATTGATCGAGAGGCCATCAAAGCGGCTGTTGCTGTATACAATCAGCAGGCGGTTTTTACTATCCCACGTCAGGATGGTGGAGTCTTCATGAGGGTCCCCAATTCCAATGACTGGCTATGGATGATTGTCGATCTTGGACTGAGTGATATCCGGGAAGACTTGGTGACAAAAGCAGAGTGGATGGGACGCAAGATCGCCAATGATTGCGTGGCAGTTCTAAGATCTGAAGTCACTGGATTTGAGCACTGCCACATCGTGAATACTGGACCACAAATCGGTATTCGGGAAGCTTGGCGTCCTGTGGCTCAATACGCTCTCAAACGAGAAGATTTGGAGATTGGCAGAAAATTTGATTCTGGAATCGCTCGCGCCGCTTGGCCAATGGAAGACCACTCAAAACCGGGGAAGCCTTCTTATCTTCCAATTGGTGGATCAGGATATGGATTGGTTCCCCTGGAGGCGCTTTCTACGAAGATTCCAAACCTTTGGTTGGCAGGCCGCACTATTGGTGCAGACGCGGATGCATATGGTTCCATCCGGGTAATGGGAACTTCCTTCGCCACCGGACAAGCAGCTGGTGTTGCTGCAGCACTCTTCGCTCAACAACACGAATGTCCTCAATCATATCAAGTGATTGCAAAGCTGAAGGCTCAGGAAGCCCTACTCTGAAATCAGCTGTCCTGTTTTAATGATTTGATAAAGGGATAAATTCGGAACTGATCCTGAGTTCGGTCTTCCGCTACAAAGTCGGTAACCCTCTCTAAAGCTTTGGCAATCACCGTGTTGTTGGTTCCCTCTCGCAAGGCATCCTCGACGAATAATCTCAGATCTTTCTCGATAATGTGCGCTTCACAGCCAGAATTGAATTTGCCAGAAGCTACAAACTTGGGAAAGGTCTGACTTGTCGCAAAACTCTGTCCAGAACTTGCGTTGATCACTGCGAGCATTGTTGACAGTTGTAATCCACCTGATTCACCATAGGCTAGGGCTTCGCTGGTCGTTACATAAGAAGAAATACAAAGCGCATTATTGATCATTTTCATTTGCTGCCCCTGTCCAGCTTTCTCTCCCACGACAAATACGTTTGCAGAATAGCACTCGATCAACGGTCGTGCCTGATCAATTTGGTTTTCATTACCTGATACCATACTTGTGAGGGTTCCCTCAACAGCCCGAAAACGTAGGCCCGAAACTGGACTGTCCACATATCCAAGATCTGCTTTGGCAAGCAGTTCTGCATTCTTGGCAGCAGCGGCAGGACCAATGGTGCAGGTGTCCACGATCACACAAGCATCAGCCTGCAATGATGCAATTTCCTGAACTACAAGCTGATTGACCTCCACGGTAGGTAGCGATAAAGCTACCACCTGGGCCCGCTCTACCACCTCTGCATTGGATGCTGCAACCAAGGTGTTTTCTGGGGCCTTTCCCCTAGTTTCAGCGATGTCATGAACTAGTAGGCGGTACCCTTTGCGAACAATATGTTGCGCCATTGGTTGGCCCATGTTGCCCAAGCCGATAAAGCCGAATAGTTTGTCTTTCATCGAGATTACGATTGAAAAAGAGAATTTTTTGAGCCTGTAATCAATTGAGCTAGATAATAGCAGTCACTAAATATATGCCACCAAGAACAGCACAGGCCTTAGTTGTGAGAAGTCTTACTCAAAAACTGCATGAGTTGGGGCAGAACCGAAACTGTGTTGATAAAACCACCGATATGATCACCTTCAACTGAGAAAAAATCCCAACCATGTTGCTTTGCTAACGATTTCCCTTTCCTAAAAAGAACTGGTTCCTCCTCACCTACCCACAAAAGAACTGGTATATTTATATTTGCGATCGCTGTTTCCAGACCTTCAACTTCCTCCATCATATCGAAGATGTTTTTGACTGAAGGTAACTGATCCTCGGGGAACTGTGGGAAATCGTCTCCAAACATTTCTTTTGCTTTGTCAAAGGTAAGCTTGCCGACATCAAGTCTCTCAATTTCTTCAGCAGTGCCTACTCCAGGGCAATGCCCACCAATTATTAAGCTCAGTAGCCTGTTTGAATAAAATTTTGCCACACAACACCCCAACCAACCACCCATGGAATAGCCAACAAAATGAGCTTTTTGAATTTTTTTCAGCGTCCATTACAGAAATAACATCGAGAGCCAGTAGGCTACGATCGTAGTTTGCTGCTTCCTCGGGTTTTGAACTTTCTCCATGTGAGAGACAATCAATAGCTATGCAGCGAAAACCTTTGTTAACAAAAAATTCAATGTAAGTCGTACCCGTACCAACTTCTGGTGAATTCCAGTCTTCCTTCTTGCTTGTAAAACCATGTAGGAAGATTATTGTTTGATCTTCATTCAAAACATATTTTTTATAAGTAATTTTTTGATAACGATTTTCAGTAAAGTAAGTTTTTGAGCACAACATCTCACTATTTTCCACTTTTACAGTCTAGATGAAGAAAAAGCATCTGCGAGGACTGCAACTGCAGTTAGTTTATCTAATTTCTTTTTCAAAGTCCTTCCTTGACGGTCATTAAAATATTCAGGAAATCATCCCTTTGACGATTCAGGGAGAAGGATTCTATGCGGGGAGAAGTTGCTCTTTCATTCGACTCTTCGGGTGCCCGGTAGGTTGCTGGTTTTGCCACACAGGCTACGCACCAAGAAACCTTAAGGATTTGAAAAAAACTCCCTCGATTGTCAATAGACTATAAATTCCTGCTAGAACGATTGCAAAGTCGCTTTGTTGTCATCAGTGGAGGAGAACCGCTCTACCATCAGAATTTTGAGGAATTGCTTGAGAGGTTGTTGAGAGACAACTTCGAAGTAGCATTAGAAACCAGTGGAGCAAGAGCCTACCCATTTGAGAGGTTTCCTCAGGTTTGGGTGACGTTCAGTCCAAAATTGCATGCTACAAATTATCTGAAAGATCAGCATAGTCCAACTTTCTGGACAAATTCTCATGAAATTAAGGTGGTGATAAGTGAGGCTTCTGATTGGGAAGCTTACGAGCAGTTACTGAATCAAGCGGCCCAACGCGAAATTCCGATCTGTCTCCAACCTGAATGGTCTAAACAAATCGAAGCCACTCCCCTGATTCTTCAAATTCTGCAACAGAAGCCGGATTGGAAAATTTCTGTACAACTCCACAAGTATCTTCGGCTGCCTTAGATTTTTGAACTGATCACTGTTTTGGAATTATGAGTAATATTTAATATTTATTCAAATAAATCAATTATTAATATAAATTTATTAATTTATGTAATAAATGATTTTTATCTATCAGTTGAATGTGTGATCAACGCTAATTTAACGGGTATAGTATGATTCCATGGGAAATTCATGGATATGAGGTTTCTAACTGCAACTACGCGTATAGCTGTCGTTGCCAGTTTAATGCGCTACCAACAATAGGAACATGTGCGGCAGCTGGGATATAAGATTTAGAAAGGATTTTACGGTGAAGTGTCACTTAATGGTTTA
>DPLM01000085.1 GCA_003541985.1 Deltaproteobacteria bacterium
TTTCTTCGGCAGAATACAATGCAACTGCCGCCTTTTCTCTCAATATAGCAAACACATTTCGACTTGGGTATTTCAGTCCCTCGTTTTTGACATATTCTTTGATATATTTTGGTGACATACTGAAAGTATTCGGCATTGGGACCGAAAAGTAAGAGTCTGAAGATCCATGCATTGAATGGAGGATTATCGAAATCAAGAATGGGTCTACTGGGTTTTTAGTTTCACTTGATATGAGTTCATTCTGTAAAAATAAAAGCTGCTCAAGTACATTTTTTCCAAACACAACCCCTACGCTGGGAGACTTTTCAGATCTTCTTCTTATCCTCTTCGCTTCTTTCGAATATTGAGTTTTTTTGAGGGTGAATTTGTCTTCTAACTCCTGTACTCTTTTCATAACGTTAACCATCCCATCAATATCTTTTGGAGCATTTAATTTACCTCTGGAAAGTCTTACTGCCAATGGATTTAAGTCACTTCCAATGGCGTTTCTTCCTAATAAATAGGCCTCGAGAGGAGTTGTTCCTCTTCCACAGAATGGGTCAACTACCAAATCCCCCTTCTGGCTGAATCTATTGATGAAATAATTTGCGAGATTGGGAGGAAACATTGCTAAATACGTACAGATTCGGTGTAGCTTTGAAAAATCATTCATGGGCCTGTTTTTCCATTCGGATGGGTCTATGGCCGGCCCTAACATCAACAATCACCAAAGCAACAACATAGCCATTACACATCTGTGCTATGGTTCTAGCTGAAGTCGGCTGTTTAATATCTTGACTGACGAAATCACCTAATCTCTGTTTAGGATTCTTGAAACTTGTATGAGAGACCTTGGCACAAGAAGCCGGTCAGTATCAAAATTAAGATGTGCCATATCTGGAGGGCATTATTCTGAAATAAAAAATTTCCTTACAAACAAAAATCACCGTAGAAATAGTTCCGAAAAAAATCCGGAAATTATTGGAAATTTTCGGAATTCATTTTCACAAGCATTTATGTTAACTTGTTCACGAGTGTGGTTTGATGGTTAAGATTTTAGCGACCGCGGATTGGCAACTGGGAAAAAGATTCAGTCGCGCAGGAGATGGCGCTAATCGGTTCAGAGAACAGCTTTTCTTGACTGCTGAAGAAATAATCAATAACACATCAAATGAGTCCGACATCGTGCTAATTATGGGCGATACTTTCGACCGGCCCGACGCAGACTGGCAACTCATTGAACGAGTTGCTGAACTTCTAAGGTCTTGTCCGAAACCGGTTCACATTATACCTGGAAATCACGACTATTGGCACACCGGTGGTGTCCTTTGGGCCTTGAAAAATGAGCTTGAAGGGACTGATCACGTCACGATTCATTCAAAGCAAGAACCATTCCATATCGAATCATTGGGTCTTACTCTTCTCCCAGGAATTTTAAAACAAAGAAACGACTTAAGCGATCGAACGTCATGGATTCCAACTAGAGAAAAAGATGATGGTATAAGAGTAGGAATGTTCCACGAGAGTCTTCCGCCTTTCGGCGAATTTGACCCTGATATTGTGGAAAATCATGATTTGGATATCGCCCTCTTGGGTGATTGGCACGGCCCAAAAAGTGAGGATTCACTTCTAGATCAGCCTAACAAAAATTTGTGGTATGCTGGTGCACCTGAGGCGCAGCGGGTTGGACATGATTGGATAGGTCGAGTATTGTCGATTGAGATAGAACCAGGAAAGAAACCAGTTGTCAATCCGATTGCAGTTGGGAGTTTGAAATTCACTTCAGTAGAATTTGAATTTGAAGAGGATATGGAAAATCCATTGGAACTTCTGAATGAGAAAATTGAACAAATCGATGGCGATCCTCAACTAACATATGTGAAGTTGAGATTATCTGGTGAAGTAGTCCCTGAAACACTTGAGATGCTCGATGAAACTCTTGTCGAGTTTGTTGAGTCATGGCCGGTTAGCGATGTAGAAAAATGGCAATTACAGGTATTGACTAATCCGGGAAATACGGACTTAACACTATGTCAAATTGAAACGGAACTTGAAAATATGAACCTAGAACCAGAGATAATGGCTCGTGCAATTGTTTTACTCCGTAAATATCACAGGAGGTTGGCTTGATGGCTCTTCAGCGAATAAATCGTGTTAGGATTCGAGACCTTCGCTCTTGGCGGGGCGAACATGAATTCACCTTTGATGAAGACGTAATTGTGCTCCACGGACCAAACGGTGCCGGCAAGAGTTCGTTGTGGACGAGTATAGTGCTCGGTCTTCTCTATAAAACCCGTGGCTCTATGGCAGGAAAAATTAGGTCAATTGGAGGCGGAGCTGGAAACCCATACGTGGAGATTGATTTTATTGCTAATGGTATCTTGTACAGAATCGAGAAGACCTTCGCAGCTGGAAGCGAAGCTCGGGCGAGATTATTGAATCTGAGTGATGGTGTTGAATTGAGTCAAGGAGACGCTGCTGTTATTGATTGTAGGAACCTATTGACTGGCAGCGAAGAACAAGATATCCTTGGTAGTAGGACGAGTGATGTTAACAAAGCACTTGAAGCTTCTACAAAAGGACAAATCATTGATCTGATATTACCAAGACAGGGAAATTTAAACCAGCGACCTGAAGAAAATGAGGCGTTAGCGAGTGTTGGACTAGAACCACACGCAGAGAGTCAAAACAGTGCTATGAACGCAATGATTGCTTGGGTAGAGGAGGACAGAAAATCCTTTGGTCGATTTAATTTAGACGGCCAACCTGCAAAAGGTGCTAATGGAAAATTGATCGATGCAATTAGAAACCAGAAAACAATTGCTGCTAAGGAGGAAGGTTTGAATGATGTCTCGAACAAGTTGCAAACTCTTATTCGTGAATTGAATGAACTAGAGTTAGAGGTAGAGCAAGAAGAAACTCAAGATGATACCCAAACACGAATTGACCAATTACGAAGAGAGGCTAATGCTCACCAGGTTGCTCGAGATGAAGCAGAAAAAACCCTCCGGGAAGCAGAACAAGTTGTCTCGCCTCTGCAAAGCTCGCACACTGCGCGATTTAAGTTGAGGGAAGAAGCACAAAACTTGACTGATCAAAAAACTCAACTCAATGGGCAATTGATTGCGCGGAAAGACGCCTACAAGGAGGCCGAGAGCGCTAATAAATCACGAACCGACAATCTGAATAAAATCAACATTCGACTAAATACATTGAATGAATGGATGCAGTATACTCAGAAAAAAGATACCGTGGAATCCCAGCGAATAGAGTTGTTTGGTCTTGAGGCTGACCGTGACATGCTGAATAGTTTAATTGAGTCTGCTGCTGAAATTCAAACAGAGTTGGATTCAATCGTTTTGGCCACTGACGACCAATGGAAGAGAATTAAAGCGATTAGTACAGAGGTGGCGGCGATTCGTGGAGCAGCAGATGCTTGGTCAATAACAGAATTCTCTCCCGGAAAAGAGCATAGAATTTTCATAGATGGTGATGAAATAGCAAAAGCACCAGAGTCAGTGAACACGAGTATCGAAGTAAGGGATTCTAAGGGAAATGCGAAGATACGCGTTGAGAACACATCATCCTTATCAAAAATTCAAGAACTTGAACAAGAACAGCGTGAGCTTTTCTCGTCTTTATCTGCTAAAGAGGGTACTTTGGAGTTGAGAAAACGTCAGATGAGATATGATGAGTTAACTGGTAAACTGAACATAGAAAATTCTCGAATCAAAGACTCCAATGATAGAATGTCGATGGATAACCGAATTGAGAGGATTGCGAATTTGACAGCACTACTCGAATCTACTATCGATGAGCCCGAAACTGACCGGCCAGAAGAGGGTGATTGGTCTGAAATGTTGATTAAGTTACAGGGAGAGAGAGACAGTGCTCAATCAATTTTGGATGAAAGCGTTGAGGCTCTTCAAAATGCAAGGGATAAACTCACTGAAATCACTGTACAATCAGAGTTACTCAGTTCTCAAGTGAAAGAAAAGAGCGAGGAAATCTCTGCGCATATTGAGGCCTACGGCGAAGATAAATTACTGCAAACTCAACTTGCAGAGGCTAAAGTTAGATTACAAAAAGCCGAAGAAGTTGCAAAACCATTGATTCATGCCAGAGATGCCAACGAGGAACAAAAGAGAAGGATGGCTCAAAACCTTCAAGAACAATTGACAGGAGAGCAAAAAGCCCGTAGACGAATGATTGAATTACAGTCGACAATTAGAGAACGAAGAACCACAAGCGGACTCGGAGAGTTAAGCAAAGTTTCTGCCCAGCGTGAAAGACTCGACCGTAAAATAACTTCACTGAGGATTGATTATTCTGCTCTGCAGAGTATTGAAACAGCTCTTAAGTCGATCAGAGACGCTAACATTGAAGCAATCCGACCTCGAGTTGAGAGTACAATCCAGAAAGGTGCAACGTATGTATTCGGTAAGGAAGTGCAAATAAAGTTAGGAGATGATGGTTTTCCTCAGGCCGTTGAACATGTTAAGGGCCAAGCCATTCCATTTGAACAAGAATCTTTTGGCACACAAGAACAACTGAATTTGATTTACAGAATTGCTCTAGCAGGAATCATCGCAAAAGAGGAAGGCCATGGGCTAAGTATTGTTCTTGACGATCCATTTGGTGACACAGACGTAGGCCGCAGACAAAGGATGCTTGAATGGATGGGGGCGGAGTTGAAGCGGTCAGGCCACCAGCTGATCCTTCTCACTTGCAGAGGGGCAGATTTCAA
>DPLM01000149.1:0-3158 GCA_003541985.1 Deltaproteobacteria bacterium
TCATCATCGTGATGCTCATCATCGTGATGCTCATCAATTTCTCCGAATGGAATTGGCTTGATTCCGTTGGTTGCAACCACATGTATGCCCTTAAAGTTTGAAGCATTGATTAAGCGTTCTAGCCAATTCTCAAATTCAAGACCATTTTCAATAAGTACTTGAGCCTCAGAAACTGCACGCGCGTCAGCTGGTGTTGGTTGGTAAACATGAACATCGCCGTCAGGTCCCACTAGTGTTGTGACAGCCACGTGGTCACCACCTATGCGTTGCACCATATCTCCAATAATAGAAAAGGTAGCTACAACAGGAGCCGGTTTTGTGGCCTCAGCAGTGATAGTTCCAGCAGCCATTATGGTAAGCAAGGTGATAGCGGATTTGAGGAAAATTCTGCGATTAGTCATAGAGGTTCCTATTTAGATTTGGATGTGTTGTTTGGTTGTCAATTGCGCGATAATTCCTCCGACTGGACCGAATGAGAGTGAAATCCCGTAAATTAAACCATTTACGAGAATGATTGCAGGCCCAGACGGCAGACTGAAATAAAAAGAAAGTAGCAGCCCGATAAGGCTTGAAATCATGGCGATAGCGACTGCAGTCACAATCATGCCACCGATACTGGTAGCCCAGAACCGTGCAGCAGTTGCAGGAAGAATCATTACCCCTACAGCCATGAGTGTCCCGATAGCGTGAAAGCCCCCAACAAGGTTCAGCACTACCAGTAGAAGAAAAGTGAAATGGGTGATTGCGCTCAGTCCGCTAACTGAACGAAGAAACTGTGGGTCAGCACACTCCAAAACTAATGGTCGAAACAATAAAGCAAGTATTACTAAAGAGAGGCTTGAGATTGAGCACAGGAGAATTAACGTTGCATCATCAAGGGCTAACACTGTACCGAAGAGTACATGCATCAGGTCTACATTATTTCCACGCATCGAAACGATCAGTACTCCGATCGCCAGTGAGATCAAATAAAAAGCCGCTAAACTTGCATCTTCTCGTAGGCTTGTCATGCGAGTCACAAACCCGGAGAGCAAAGCAACTAAAAGTCCGGCAACTAGCCCTCCAAGGGTCATAGGGATGAGAGAGAGACCGGAAACAAGAAATCCGATAGCTGCACCTGGAAGAATCGCATGAGCCATTGCATCCCCAGTTAAACTCATGCGGCGCAGCATAAGAAATGTCCCTACGGGTGTGGCTCCTACAGAAATGGCTACACAGCCGAGAAGTGCTCGGCGCATAAATCCATATTCTGCAAAGGGCTGTAAAATTGTATCCCAAATCATGCTGCGCTTTTTCCACAAACATGAGGTGGTCCTGCACAAGCCTCGCACATCTGGCGAGCACGAAACTGGTTTTCTGCTGTTAACACATTTTCTGTGGGCCCGTGGGCTACGAGTTCCCTTGCTATCATCAGTGTTTGAGGGAAATGAGCTCGAACTGTTTCATGGTTATGTAAAACCGTTAGAATTGTTCGTCCCTCGACGTGCCAGCGTTTAATTAAATCGATCAAGTCAGAAATTGTTCGTGTATCGATAGCATTGAAAGGTTCATCCAGCAATACGAGTTGGGCATCTTGTAGAAGTAACCTTGCAAAGAGAACACGTTGCATCTGACCACCCGAAAGGGACCCAATGACTCGAGATTCAAAACCAGTTAATCCTACAGCTGCTATTGCATTGTCGACACGAACTTGATTTGTTTTGTTGAGCCAACCGAATGGACCAATTTCTTTCCACAACCCCATAGAGACAACTTCAACAACTGTAATGGGAAACGAAAGGTCGATGTCTGCTTGTTGCGGCAGATATGCAATGTTTGCTCGGCTAAGTGCGCCGAAAGCCAAACTTCCTTCCATTGGTGTCAAAATTCCTACCACACCTTTCAGTAGCGTCGATTTGCCAGCACCATTGGGTCCGACGATGGCTGTTAAACTACCAGTGTTTATTTCAGCATGTAGTTGATGTATGGCTGGCTGGTGGTCGTATCCCAGAGAGAGTTTCCTAAACTGAAGAGCATACATCAGAGTCCACCTGGGTTAGTTGTGGCCCAGAAAAAACCAACCCATAAAGCAAAAATCAACAATGACACAACGGCTAACCTCAGACTTGCTGCAGTCATGAGTAATCGAAATTTCATAAAACCTGTTTTTAAACTGAAATTTGTTCAAAGCCGCAATTTTCACAGACCCCTTGCAGTTCAATTACGTGGCGTAAGGTTGCGAAACCCGAATGGGCGATTACATTTGAAAGTGCTTTTAATACATCCGTAGCGACATACTCATGTACAGCACCACAATCTTCGCAGATTGTGATCACAGCACTCTCATCGTGTTTATGGTTTTTACACGCGATGTAGGCGTTCAGAGATTCAAGCCGATGTGCACGCCCTTTTTCCACCAGATCCGACAGGGTACGATAGATTGTAGGGGGAGCAATTCTAGGATTATCATTTCTCAGTTCTCCAAGAATATCGTATGCTGACATAGGTTTTTCACTGGTCTTCAAAATTTCCAGTATCGCAACTTGCCATTTCTCTTTGCGACTTTTCATATAAACCCCTAGAATTATTATGTTATAATATAACATATTTTCGTTGTGTCAAATAGAATATCATTCCCGATTAATTAGTGTCATGAATTCTCTTCGAATGTTTGGATCTGTACGAAATGATCCGTGAGTCCTTGTTGTCACCATACTGATACCTGGTTTGTGAACGCCACGGGTGGTCATACATTGATGAGCTGCCTCCACAACAACACCAACTCCTTTAGGTTCAAGTATTTCTTGAATAGTGTCTGCAATTTGGGATGTCAGTTCCTCTTGTATCTGCATTCGTTTAGAAAAAATATCAACTAGGCGTACAAGCTTTGAAATACCAACGACCCTTTCGTTAGGGATATAACCGATATGCGCTTTGCCAATAATTGGGACAATGTGGTGCTCGCAGTGAGATTCAAGACGAATATTCTTTAGAACAACCGTCTCATCATAACCAGATACGTTTTCAAAAGTCTTTGCCAACAACTCTCGAGGATCTTCATTGTATCCCGCAAAGAATTCTTCGTAAGCTCTTACCACGCGATCTGGTGTGCCTAACAGACCGTCTCTATATGGATTCTCTCCTGACCATTCAATTAAGGTTCGGACTGCGTTTTCAGC
>DPLM01000149.1:3560-3875 GCA_003541985.1 Deltaproteobacteria bacterium
AAGAAAATAAATAGTTGGCGAGTGTTGATATTTTGTAAAGTACTCAGACATATTCCCAATCAAGAAAGTTGGGCAATCAGTATTCTAAAATTTCAAAGATTTAAGTTTGGATTCTCTGAATTCAATTCTGCAAAATCCTGTCTCCCTTGAAAAATCATCCGAACGTCTACTTCTTCCATCAGACTAAAGGTACTGAAAAGTTCTAACTCAATTGATTTAAGATTTTCTGGTCTGGTACAGCTGAGGAAATAGGTTGCAAAGAATTCTGAGTGAATTTCCTTTTCCGATTGTTGATGTTCGTCCTCATGATGTTCG
>DPLM01000149.1:4197-7579 GCA_003541985.1 Deltaproteobacteria bacterium
ATGTTCGTCCTCATGATGTTCGTCAGGCCCTTCTTCTACTCCTTTCATAGTAGTAGATACTTTTATGTCTAGTGTGTTGGAACTCGCTTCTTCAGAGATGTTAGCAACGTTTTTGAAGTCCTTAAGCAACTCAATGGTTTTTTCTACAAGTTCGTGTTGTTCTAGTATTTTTGGCTCATGTTCGAAACCAACCAAATTGAAGGAGGGACTCTCTAACTCAACTAGTAATTTTTGGCCTTCAAAAACAATGTTCATTTCAGCTTCACCGTGTGCGTGAGCGTCCAAGGAGCTTTGTGCGTAACACTCGAAAAGAAAATAAAAAACGCAAAATGTGCAAGCAAAACAGTATTTAATAGATATTTTTTTGTTGATTCAATTGATTGCTGCAAAATTGTAAATAGAAAATAAAATTGACAGAATATTTCTGTTTTTGCAACTAACTTTCAAAAATTTTCGGGCATTAAAATGAACAGATTGGTTGCCCCAGATATGGGCTGCGTTTTAGTCTTCACAAAACAAGTCTACTCATTGATGAAAAAATACTAGTCGCAGTTACAATATCTCTAAATGAAAACTTCTTTAAGTCAATCGGTGGAAATTTCGTTGAATTATTTGCATCTGGTTTCCCAAAGGCAGAACATACCTACATTTGCACCGAAGCTGTCTGAAATAAAAGATAAGCTTGGAAAAAATGTTCATTTTAAGCTTAAGGAAATCGTAGCTGAAGGGAGCTATTTGGATAGGCTAGTGAGTTGGAATCCCCTGAGGAATGTAGTAACTATATCAAAGGGAATTGAACGAGTAAAAATTGAAGATCACTACTATTCTGACGAAGAAAGACATCACGATGAAGATAACCAATCAGGCACTGCAATAGATCCTCACATCTGGCTAGTACCATCAAACATTCAAAAAATCGCAGAATAGATCCTTGAAAATAGTATGGCAATCATTTCAGAAAATAGTGATATATTTCAGTTCTAACTTTCTTAAGTTTTCTTCGGAAGTTGCAAAATTAGATGAAAAAATTAAAGGAAAATTATCAAAATCTGAGGATCCAGAAGTTTTCTTGGTATTTCGTTCTGTTTGGGGATATTTTGCCAAAGGATATGAATTGCAAAAATTTTCTATGTAGTTTGATGGCAAAGAATCTAGCCCAGCTATATTGATCGAAGCATTGTGAGAAGTACAGAATATGTTAATTCGGAATATTTGGTGCAGCTACGATGATCTTCTCAAATGGCAAAAGCAATAGCTGATGCCTTGGAGAAAAAAACATTTGAATTTGGTCATCTTGCAGTAAGCAGATATGACTATTTGAGGAAAGAGAGTAATCGAAATTTTGAATACTAAACGATCTGCTCAGCACAAAGAATTGAAGCCTGAGACTATGAATAGTATCTTGGCAAGCGTGAATTCAAATTGGTTAAAATTTCATAAGGAATGGTTTGGGCTTGGTCAGCCAAATTTTCTACAGTGATTACCTCCCTACCATTCATCCCAATCAGAGTGACCTCAGCATCATTTGGTAAGCACTTCTCGGGACTTTCAATCATCATTTGATCCATACAGATCTTACCAACCACTGGAAATCTCTTTCCTTCATAAATAACTTCCGCCTTACCGGACAAACTTCTCATAAAACCATCTCCATATCCGATAGGAATAGTACTGATCCAAGTATTCTTGGTGGCCTTCCAGGTAGCACCATAGCTGACAGTTTGTCCCTTCCACATTCCCTTTTGAAAGACAGTTTTTGCCTTGAGGCTCAAGCTACTCCGAAGTTCTAACTCTGCTAGGCTTTTAGCGTCTGGCTGGATCCCATAGAGAAGGATGCCCGGTCTAACCATATCAAAAAAACTTTTTGGCTGATGCAAAATTGCTCCAGAATTAGCTATGTGGCGCATTGGTATCGGAGCATTAAGCTTCTCAAAGTGCCCAATGCCTTCCTCAAAGCGTTCCAGTTGCAGTGCATTCATCTTGTCATTTGGATCATCCGCACAAGCAAAGTGTGAAAATATTCCGATCAATTTACAATTTTTACTGAGAAGTGCTGCTTCGATCATCGGCATTCCTGAACAAGCTCGAGTTCCAATCCGGCCCATCCCTGTATCTAATTTTAAATGAATTCTTGCTTTACAGCCCAAGTGCAATGCCCATCTTTCCACCTGTTCCAATTTAGATAGTGATGAAACGGTAATATCAATTTGATGGAGTAGAAAATGAGGAATCTGACTTTCTAGCAGACCTCCAAAGACAAGGATAGGGCAAGCGATTTTGTTCTCTCTTAAGATAATTGCTTCTTCCAGCAGGGCTACGCCTAACATATCGACGGAATTTTGTTCATAAAAGCGTGCTACTGGTACCAAACCATGACCATACGCGTTTGCTTTAACGACAGCCATCACCTTTGCTGGTTTAACTCTTTTTCGAATTTCTGAGAGGTTGTGTGCCAAAGCTGCAAAATCAACTTCAATCCAAGCAGGCCGGGAAGGATCAGAGAAATTTTGAACATTTTGCTGGGAAAGTTGATTAGTGGTAGTTGATCTATTACTTTTTGAGCTGGCTGTAAAAGCCAACGAGTGCACTGCAGAAGAGTTCAAAATTTTCAATCTCCGTATCTTCACTGATTCGGGTGAGGGTTACTAATAGTTGATCAAAAGTTTTAAATGTTCGATACGCATCATAAACACGTATACGAATATCTTGTTCCTCAAATAGTCTAGCTAAATCTTGAACCAATTTTGTTAATCTAAATGGGTCCTCTCTGATCTCAGAGAGGACTTGTTCCATAAACAATTGGACAAAATGCTGGAGTCGTTGAGGGGCTTCATAGGATTCTGAATGATTCCCATAAGTCTGAGATTTGCCAGGAATAGTTCCGGGAGCAATGCTTCGTTTTTCGTGCGCACCTTTTGCCGAGGGATAAGCAAGACGATAAGAACCGCCTTGCTCCTGCATTTTTTCGAAAAGATTCTGAAGTTTTTCCGAACTGAGTGTCGTTTGTTCAGTCTGAGAAGTGACCAAGCGCTCTTGAAAGGGATTTTTGGGGTTGCTGAAAAGGTCGTAGGTATCGGCTGGTGGTTTGTAAGGAACAAGCTTGCTAGAGGCCCCATGGTTTCTTGGTCGCTGTCGGACAATCAATGGAACACGGTTTGTATCTTGCTCTTCCATACAACTTTACCTAGCAATTGAGTGACATTTCTTAGTCTACTTTTTGTTTCCACCAGGGTTAATGCCCAAGTATGTTGTGGTAGAGCTTTAAACTAAAAAAAGTCCAATTATATGACAATGATTTCTTCTGAAATAGAACATTCGGCTTTGATACGGAATGGTTTTTTGGGTTTTCTGCTGAGTTTTACCATTTGCTTCTCAAGCTTTG
>DPLM01000354.1 GCA_003541985.1 Deltaproteobacteria bacterium
TGCGCCGTCATTGTCTCGGCTTAATGGTCGCTGGACGTCGAATTGGTGATGTTGCTGGAGCTGCATCCACGTTTTTATCTGAGAAACACCCAGATTTGCTTGGGTGCCTGCCAAAAGTGCGCTGTTTGTGTGTTCCATTTTTAATCACTTCCATTTTTATAGAGTCTTGGTTTCGGCCTGGGCCTTGACTTCCGCGAGATGGCCTTGGTGTTGAACTCAAAGAACCCAAACCACTTTGTTGAAGATACAGTGTATAGTCTATCAGTGGGTTTTCAGAACATCCCGTTAAGCTCAAAAGACAAGATACACTCGCGCGGCTCTATTCGCAAGCTATCAAAATATTCAATCTTAGTTGCAGATACAGTCGTCATCAAAGCTTTGTCCAGTGTACTTATGAACTTATGAGTAGACATATGTCCACAACTCAGTCACACAGGGTGACGGTGAGCCGCCTGAGATTCTTACCAAGAGTTCAGTGGAATGGCGCGATGTGTCCTATTTCATCAACGAAAGCAATAACGGTACGAACAGAGATGAAAACGCAGAGCCTAGTTCAGATCTGTAGGCAACGTCACGGCTTCCCCTGACCTGGTTTGAAAAAGCGTTCTTTTAACCCCAAACCGAAAAAAATTGTTCAGGTATACCACAGTAGTGCCAATACGAGTAGTCGTCTGCGAGCACGCACACAGATAATGCATGATAATACCAAGGAAGTCAGCAGAAAGGAAAGACAGGCTGAACTTATGCGCCAAAGAATATTATCCAAGCAAGAAATGGGCTCGCATCTTTCGAGCCACTTGAGTACTGCGCCAATAGAAGCAGAATACAAGATTGAAGCATATTGGCCTGCTATCGGTGTCGACCACTTGCTCACATTTTTTTGCTAATCCTGTTCCTCTAATTGCAGCTCGACTGAGGAGTATCCTAAGGACATGTCGCTAGATGAAATCTACATTGACATTGAAGGACAGTCCGTATTTGCCCCTATTAATGGTATTCCAATTCCATTCCACATCAGTACGATAAAAAATGTAGTTCAGCCGGACCCAGACCGCGCATCGACGTGGTAGCGGAGTAAAGGTCTTACGATAATGAATGATATATCGGCTTAGGTACTTGCGGTTGAACTTTTTTTCACCTGGGCAGTCAGGGAAGGACATGGCACCAGGAACTGCCCAGATGATGGGGAAATATGGAAAATCGTCAATATTTGTGAAGGAAATGCTTTATTGTAGCCATGAATCACGAAAACTGACAGCCGCTCACCGCATGATCCAGGAGCTGCGCAAGCGATTTCGCCAGCATGCTTTGAAGGCAGCGGAAGAGGCCAATCTTGTTGCACAGGAAAAACTGGTTTCCCCTGTGCCCATATCCTCGAACACAGAAGTTCGCCACTAGTAACGCAGGTTAAGATGCGGGATCAGCGCATTCCACGAATGGCTGACCTCACAATGAGACCCTTTGTTAGTGGTAAAAAGACCATGGGGACCCTCGAAGCTCATACAAACGGCCTTCGTTTCATCTCAAAGAAACATGAAACCATAGATGTCATGTATCGAAACATAAAACACTGTCTCTTCCAGGTGCTTTGGCACAAAGTACTTACCGTATATGATCACTCCATGTAGCCTTGCGAGAATGAAGTCATGGTACTAATCCACTTTCATCTTAAGCACCCTGTTATGATTGGAAGAAAGAAATCCAGTGATATTCAATTTTTTACAGAGGTGAGCATTAAAAATCATTTCGTTTCTCTCCCCTTTCCGCGTTCAGGTCGTTGATGCTTCTGTTGCACTTGAGAATGCCCATCGGTCCATGTACGACCCTGATGAAATTGATGAAGAGCAGCGTGAACGACATCTCCGCAAGAAGCTCAATGAGATGTGCTTCCTTGGTGTCCCATGCTACCAGCTCGTTTAGTTTACATTTTTGATTCTGGTCTATATGTAGATTCAAAGAATTCTGCAAGAAGGTGGAACGTGTTGCAAAATATTATGATTACGATCTTGAGTGGATCCCCGGCGTGGACATAGTAGAATGTTCCCATCAGAAGTCTATGTGCCTGCAGGTTTGACATTCCCTACCGCGATCTTGGGTTTCATGGGGTACCCCACAGAGAGATGGTCCTCATCCAACCAACAGTGCACTGTCTGGTTAATCTTACTGAGACGCCCTTCTTCATCATCGACTTGAAATCTGTTTTGAGCACTGCAGCGCACCATTATTTCTACTCCTTGGTACTTGCGCGTTGTCTTAGCAGCAACATAGGTCGAGCATGTTCACTTCGAGCGGTGCACACTTCGAGCGACAAACTTTGATATGGTAATCATACAAAAGAATTTAGAGCTTTTACCAGTTCTGGTCAACGCCATACCAATGGAAGAGTTCGATGCCATTCAAGAATGGCTTACTGATTGTTCGTTGACATACACAGCCTGATACAGTGCATTAGATTTCAAACAAAGAGATATTTCCTCGACTCCTACGATAGGCAGGACAAGCAAGTATGGCCTGGAAAAGCTTAATGAACCTTATTCGAAATGACAATCGATTCTACGAAGATTCTGATGAAAACGGAGAACCAAAACCAGCTGGCTGGCAGTTTTTACAGGCTGATGAGGGAGGAATTGAGGATGGAGAAAGCGACGACGGGGATGAAGATTACAATGCCAATGAGGACGAGGAAGAGGAGGAGGA
>DPLM01000414.1:0-2761 GCA_003541985.1 Deltaproteobacteria bacterium
TATTTTTTTTCATTATCTGCAATTAATTTGAAGTACTTTATAGCACTACGGGTATTAGTCTTCTTCTGAATAGAATTCTAAAGTTTAGTTCTCTCTTTTTAACGATTTTGTTTTAGTAATCAATCTTTAATTAAATCATACAGATATTATAAATTGTATTGCATTTACTTTTTTGTTAAGTTGTGAAAAATGTGATTTTTAATGGTGAAATTCTTTTGGTAGCTTAAAGGCCTTTATTTCAAACCTTCAAATTACACCATTTCAAATCTTGTAATTGACCTACAAGGAAAATTGATATATCAATACATCAAAATTTTGTAGAGGCTGACGATAATTACTAAAATAATCATGGGTATCATATCCCAAATACCATATACTGAATCGATTAGAATCAATCGTCGGCTACCGATTGTTCCGCAGGTACACTTTAATTTACGTCATCTGATTGTTCATTGTACGCTTCCACCTGGATCCCCCATTCGTGAGAAAGATTTCAGTGAACAAATGGAGGTTTCCCGCACACCAATTCGAGAGGCACTTTTGCAACTTGAGACAGAAGGCCTTGTTGAGATCTATCCTCAATCTTGCACACGTATTTCCAAAATTAGTATGGAAGAAGTGCGTGAGAGTCATTTCATTCGCGAAGCTATGGAAAGTGCCACAGTCCGATTTGCTGCACAGCTAGGGGATTCCGACTTTCACAATCAGCTGAACAAACGTCTTCAAGAATTCAACGATGTCCTGGAAACTGCTGAAAAAAATCTTTTATTTGATTTGGACGAACTTTTTCATCGGACAATAGCAGAATTCCGCTTTAAGAACAGACTTTGGAAAATGACAAACATCGCAAAATCTCACATGGACCGTGTGCGGCACTTGACCCTTCTACTCCCAAAAAGGATTTACGAAATTTCTGATGAACACCAACGTGTTGCCGATTGTATATTTCATCACCTCCCAGACCAAGCTGTAAGAGCCATCCAAGATCACTTGAGTGTGATTTTTTCAGATATTGAACGCATTCAAAAAGAACATTCAGAATATTTTGTTCAATAGCTCATCATCCAAACACATCTACTAATGCCATATCTAACTACAACCCAACTTTCTGAGTTTGAACAAAATGGATTTCTGATTGAAAGAAACCTTTTTGATCCCGAGGAAACACAACTACTTCAGATGACTGCAAAAGATGATCAGGAACTTGATCGTCGAAGTCAAGGAAGACGAGACAGATCAGGTGCCACGGTCCGGCTTACTCTTTGGAATCACCCAGGCGATGGAATTTATGGAATGTTTGCCCGTTGTAAAAAGCTTGTTGGTAGAATGGAAGAACTACTTGATGGAGAGGTCTATCATTATCATTCGAAGATGATCCTTAAAGATCCTGAAATTGGAGGAGCTTGGGAATGGCATCAAGATTATGGCTACTGGTATCACTATGGATGCCTTCAACCTCTTATGGCGAGCGCTATGATTGCCGTGGACCCCGCAAAATTAAATAATGGTTGTCTGGAGGTGCTGAAAGGTAGTCACCATTTGGGCCGCCTTGATCATTCTCTAGCGGGAGATCAATCTGGTGCAGACCCTGAGCGAGTGCAAATCGCAATGGAGTACTTCGAAAGAGTCAAGGTTGAGTTAGAGCCTGGAGACACACTTTTTTTTCACTGTAATCTTTTGCATTGTTCAGGTCAGAACCACTCTCCTGATCCTCGATGGGCAATGATTTGTTGCTACAACGCTGCCCGTAATAATCCGTTCAAAGCATCTAGACATCCTCAATATACCCCACTAGAGCAAGTGGATGACACACTTATCAAAATGGTTGGACTGAAAAGATTCAACGATAGTAAAGATGTTGATTTTATGGGTGAGAAGGTGGATCGAAGCATCCCCTCAGATCTCCATAAACCAATGACTGAAACTGTATGAAACTAACCAATGGGATTCGTCTTAGTTGGCCTGAACTAAGAACATTCCTGCACCAACATCTCACTGAGCATGTTCTCCCATTTTGGTTTCCAAAACTGATTGATCAGAGATACGGAGGCTTAAACAATTGTGTGGAGGATGATGGCACTATACTCTCCACCGAGAAATACCTTTGGTCTCAGGGTCGAGCTCTTTGGGTCTTGAGTAAACTGTTCAATGACATTGATCAAAATCCAAAGTGGCTTGCGATTGCAGATCCTATCGCAAATTTATTGACAGACTATGGGAGGACTACCGAAAGGGAATGGTACTTTAGTTTAAACGCAGACGGCACACCCGCAAAGGACCCTCAATCTATTTATGTTGATGGGTTTTGTATCTATGGGCTTGCAGAATATGCTAAAGCGACCGGTCATTCCAAGAGCTTAGACGTTGCTTTAGAGGCATATGCCCAAGCAAGTCCGAAGTTGGATGATCATTGCTTAGTTAGGACAATGCCTCACCCAATTCCAGCTGGGTATCAGTCCCATGGTCCCCTGATGTTATTTGCTCACGTTTTTCATAAACTGGGAATCTTGAGTGACAAAGAAGACATCAAACTGCGATCCCTAGAATTGGCAGAAAGGATTCTCTCTCAACATATTAATCCCCAATCTGGTTTACTCCATGAGTTCGTTGCTTTAGGTGGTCAAAAAGACACAAGTGACATTGGTCAAACATCAATTCCAGGTCATGTGGTTGAAAGCATGTGGTTTTTAGAAGAGATCTATCGTTACCACTGTAAACCAGAAAAAATCACTTTATTACTAGAGACCATTCGGCTCCACCT
>DPLM01000414.1:3102-6057 GCA_003541985.1 Deltaproteobacteria bacterium
GAACTCGGCTGGGACGATCAATTTGGGGGTTTATTTTTGGCAACCCATCTTGGAGAAGGCCGACCCAAGTGGCACAATCCGCATGGTAAAATCTGGTGGCCCCATACTGAGAGTCTCCAAGCTCTGCTGATGGCTTACGCTCACACCCAAGAAAGTTGGGCTGAAGATTGGTACTGGAAAATCCATGACTACAGCTTCACTCATTTTCCCAATTGGGATTCGGGGGACTGGTTTCATAATCTTGACCGGGAGGGAAAACCAACAAATCCCTATTTACAAACTCTTCCCGTAAAGGATCCTTTTCATTTGCCCAGAGCCCTAATTTATTCAATTCAAATCCTTGATAAACTTGGAGAACAAACATGACTGCGCCTGCTCCTCAAAAACGTTGGCTCGTCGACAAGCTACCTGTTGAATTGTATGCTAGCAATGATGAACTTGGACAGGCTGCTGCAAATAAAGCTCAACAAATCTTAAAGAAAGCAATTAACCAAAAAGGATTCGCCAACCTGATTTTGGCAACGGGGAATTCTCAATTAACCTTTTTAAAGGCGTTAAGAATTTTGCGAGATATTGAGTGGCAGAAAGTCAGAATTTTCCATATGGATGAGTACATTGGAATCGATCCATTACACCCAGCCAGTTTCCCCTTGTTTTTGGAAAACCATTTTCTTCAGTTTACAAAGCCCGGTTATTTTCATCCGATTCCGAGTATGCCTTCCGATGTGAACTCCGCCTGCAATACTTATGAGGCGTTGATTCGTGAACATCCTGCTGATCTGGTAGCAATGGGGTGGGGAGAAAACGGACACATAGCATTCAATGATCCCCCAGATGCACATTTTGACGACCCACATTGGGTAAAAGTCGTGGATCTAGCAGAAGAAAGTCGACTTCAGCAGGTTGGTGAGGGTCATTTTACTTCACTGGATAAAGTACCAAAACAGGCGATTACCTTGACAATTCCTGCTCTTATGGCTCCAGTACACATCCTTTGTATTGTTCCTGAAGCCAGAAAGGCAAACGCTGTAAAGGCCTGTCTTTCTGAGCCAGTGGAGGAATCTCGGCCAGGCTCCATACTGAGAACAATTTCACATGCTACCTTGTTGCTGGATCAAGATTCTGCTTCGCTACTTTAAATCATCCAAAAATGGAGTCGCCTATGCTTAAATTTGTGGGTAATTGCCCACAATCTTTTGTTCAATGAGTTTATTTCATTTTAAAAATCTTCACTAACTGAGATCAGTAAAAAGAGGACACCTCATGAAAAGATCTACTTTTCTTAAATCTCTCTTCGCTTTTGGGTTTTCTACCATCATGGGGAGCACAGGAGCAATTGCAGGGGAATCACCCGATCTCGCAGCAATGGTCAAAGCAGGGACATTGCCTCCATTGAATGAGCGTCTCCCTGAAATTCCCTTAATGCTTCCAGTTGTTGACGAAATTGGTCAATACGGAGGCAAGCTTCGTCGTGCGTTCCTGGGCCCTGGTGACCACAACAACTACACAAGAGCCGTCTACGATGCGCTGGTTCGTTATGCACCAGACGGAAGCCAAATTGTTCCTCACATCGCTGCAGGTTGGGAATCAAACGAAAACTTTACAGAATGGATTATTCGGCTGAGACCAGGAGCCAAATGGTCTGACGGTACCCCCTTTAATGCTGACGATATAATGTTCTGGTACAACAATATCTTGATGAACCAAGAACTAATGCCTGGTGGTGTTGGCTGGATGAAAAACGGGGATGGTTCAATGGCCTCAGTCCAAAAGCTTTCAGAATACCTGGTCAAGTGGACTTATAAGCAGCCAAACACGGCCTTTCTACTCAACATGGCTAACCTGGATGGTGCTGACAAATCGATCAGCAATCTGGTCTTTGTCCCAGCTCATTATCTAAAGCAATTCCATCCAGATCACACCAGTAAGGCCAGCTTAGATGCCAAGGTCAAAGCAGCAGGTTTTGATACTTGGACCCAACTATTCGCAGTCGAAGCACTCCCACATTTGAGTGGTAACCGGCCTGGCATGGCGGCCTGGGTTCCAGATGGAACAACAGTTTCGGACCAGGTCTTCACGATCAAACGTAATCCGTATTTCGTAGGAGTCGATCCACAAGGCAACCAACTGCCTTATATCGACGAAATCCGCTTTACATTCTATGCAGACAAGGAAGCTCTTAACCTTGCTGCAGTCGCTGGTGAGATTGACTTCCAAGGACGTCACATCAACATGAGCAGTTATCCTGTTCTCAAGGAAAACGAGAACAGCGCTAACTACCGTGTAGTCACCTGGCCAACCTTCGGGGGCTCCGATGCAGTTGTGATGCTGAACCAAACCTGGACTGGTCCAGAAGGTGAGTACTTCCGCAATAAGAATTTCCGCATTGCACTGTCACACGCAATTGACCGCGACTCCATCAAGGAACTTGCATTCTTCGGCCTTGGTGAGGCTCGTCAAGGAGTCCCGGCTCCTTTCCATCCCTATTATCCTGGGGATGAATACGCCTTCCGTTATACCGAGTTCAATCCAGAAGAAGCATCAGCAATGTTAGATAAAGTTCTTCCAAACAAAAACAGCGATGGGCATCGCTTGATGTCGAATGGACAGGTGCTGGACATTGAAATTGGGGTAGTCCCTCAATTTGGTGCCTGGACAGATATTGCACAATTGATTGTGGAGAATTGGGCTGAAGTAGGAGTCAAAGCACACGTGGAGGTCCGCGAGCGAGCTCAACACTTCTCGATGCGTCCAGCCAATGAGTTGATGTCTGAAGTCTGGAACGAAGACACCACAGGCTTTCCCTTCAGCGGTCAACCCAAGTTTGACCCCCGAAGTGATCCAGCTTTAACCTTCGCACCCTTAATCGCCAAATGGTATGCATCTGGAGGTAAGGAAGGACAGGCTCCACCTGCTGAAATCAAGCGGTTAGTCGACATCATTGATGAAGCCAAA
>DPLM01000234.1 GCA_003541985.1 Deltaproteobacteria bacterium
GACGAAATCACAATGCGTGACCGAAGCAAGGGAATTGAGAAATACAAAGAATGGTTCGAACTCTCAGAACAACAGCTAGGCTACATTCAAAGAGACGGATCCAAAATGCTTGGAAAGCTACTTCAGATTCCCGCTCGTGAGGAGATTCCAATCCAGGTCGAAGACCACCTAGTTGTCGAATACATGGCTCTCTAAGCAATTGAAAACCGGCCGTCCCTACCGACCAGTGGGGATCTCCTTCCCAGATTCAGATTCCAGGAGTCTCACTTGAAGACATCCCAGCAGATCCGCCAGGAATTCATCAGCTTCTTTGAAGATCGCAATCACAGATTTGTGCGTAGTTCTCCAGTTGTTCCTAATGATGACCCTACATTGCTTTTCGCCAATGCGGGTATGAACCAGTTCAAGGACGTCTTTCTCGGCTCTGGAACGCGTGATTATAATCGTGCAGCTAATTCTCAAAAGTGTATCCGAGCCAGTGGGAAACACAATGATTTAGAAGATGTGGGCCGGGACAACTACCACCATACGTTCTTCGAGATGTTGGGAAATTGGTCTTTTGGGGATTACTTTAAGGAGGAAGGAATTCGCTGGGCTTGGGAACTTTTGACAGAGGTTTGGGGGCTAGACAAAACTAGGCTCCACGCCACAGTTTTTGGAGGAGATGTCCAGGATGGGTTACCTTCTGATGAAGAAGCAGCTGAGCTTTGGAGAAGATGTACAGACATCAATCCGAATAATATCCATTTCTTCGGAAAGAAGGAGAACTTCTGGGAAATGGGGGATACAGGCCCATGTGGTCCTTGCAGTGAGATTCACATAGATATGACTGAAGACCTTAGCGGGGCTCCCTTGGTGAACGCTGATGATGCTCGGGTAATTGAAATTTGGAACCTCGTTTTCATTCAATTCAACAGGGGGAATGATAGCAAGTTGTCTCCTCTACCTACAAAAGGTGTAGATACTGGGATGGGCTTGGAGAGAGTTTGCCGAGTGCTACAAGGTGTTGATTCCAATTACAGTACAGATCTTTTCACACCTCTCTTAAGATCCATTTCTGAAATTACAGGAACGCAAGATGTTGAAGGAGAGATAGGAGTCGCCTACCGAGTGATTGCAGATCATCTTAGATCCTTAAGTTTCGCAATTGCAGATGGTGCCATCCCCTCCAATGAAGGTCGGGGGTATGTGTTGCGTCGGATGCTGCGTAGAGCAACTCGATTTGGTAGAGTTCTGGGCATGGAAATTCCGTTCATTTACAAGTTAGTACCTGATCTTGCCGAGGTTATGGGAGATGCGTTTCCTGAAATACGCCAGCAAAAATCGCATATTTCTCGAGTGATCGAAGCAGAGGAAGCGAGCTTTGGTAATACTCTCGATAGAGGATTAGAAATCTTTGAGCAGATGGCAGCTCAGCCAGAAACTATTTCTCAGAAAAAGCTCAGCGGTGAGGATGCATTCAAGCTTTATGATACCTACGGCTTCCCAGTTGATTTGACTCGTTTGATTTGTGAGGAACGTCAACTTGAGTTGGATGAAGCAGGCTTTGGAGTAAGTATGGAAGCCCAAAGAACAAAAGCTCGGGAAGCCGCCCGTTTTCAAAGTACCCAAATCGAGTGGCAAGAAATGGAAGTTGGTCCGCATTCTCGTTTCATTGGATACAAGTCCTACAATGCGGAAACCTGGATTCGGCGATTTGCTCAAAACGAAGCAGAACAATGGTTGTTTGCTCTTGACACAACACCGTTCTATGCAGAGTCTGGAGGGCAGGTGGCGGACCAAGGAACGATCCAGCAAGGTGAGCAAACTTGGAATGTGGTAGATGTTCGCAAAGAAGGAGATTTGATCATCCATATTTGTGAAGGCAAAAACCAACCAAAGTCTGAGCCAGTCATCGCCAAGATCGACGTGGATAAGCGCAAGGCATCGACTAGGAACCACACGGGAACTCACATGCTACATGCTGCCTTAAAGAAAATCATTGGTCAGCATGTAAACCAGGCAGGTTCGATCGTTCATCCCGATTACCTAAGATTTGATTTCACTCACTCAGAGAGATTAAGCAGTGACCAAGTTGAAGAGATTGAACGTCTTGTGAATCGGAAGATCCGTGAAAACATTGGTCTGAACGTCTTTGAAACGGGATATCGACAGGCAGTGGATAGTGGTGTCACTGCTCTGTTTGGTGAGAAGTATGGAGACACGGTCCGGGTTGTCCAATTAGATGATTTCTCTTCCGAACTTTGTGGAGGATGCCATACTGCAGCTACCGGAGAGATTGGTTCCTTCCGCATTGTTTCTGAAGGTGCCATTGCATCTGGAGTCCGCAGAATCATTGCCGTTACTGGTGAGCGTGCAGAAGAGGTCAGTCGGGATGAGGGGAAAGCGGTTCAGGAATTGAAGCATCTGCTCAACGTACAAACTGAGAGCATTGGGGTGCAGGTCGCCAATCTGATGCATGAGAAAAGAAGGCTTGAAAAGGAACTGCAATTTCTAAAAAAGCAATCAGCTGCGGGATACGCCCAAAACTTGATTTCAAATGCTTGGCCGGTTGCTGGAGTTCCTGTTTTGGCAATGAAGGTGGAGGCAAATTCTATGGACGAACTGCGCTCTTTGGGTGATAACTTGCGTAAGGAACTGGAAGGAATAGCCCTCCTGGGAGCTGAGCTCGATGGCAAAACTACTCTTTTGTGTGTGGTAGCGGACTCTATTTTGAATCGAGGAGCGAAGGCAGCTGAGATTGTGAATAGGGTTGCAGCTCTTGCAGATGGCCGGGGTGGTGGTAAGCCCCACTTGGCACAGGCTGGCATTAAGTCACCCGAAAAACTTCCTAACGCTTTGGCGCAAGCTGCTAATCAGATTGAGAACTACCTTCAAAATTTAAACTGAGTTAAGGTAGTTTGTTACCTCTGCCTTATGAGTGGTTCATCGGAAAACGCTACCTTTTTTCCCCTCGTAAAGACCGATCTGTCTCCGTAATTACCTGGATTTCAGTTTGTGGAGTGGCCCTTGGGGTGATCGCACTCATCGTGGCGACTTCCTTAATGAACGGATTCCGAGATAATCTCCGGCAAGCGATTACAGGGTCTCTTCCCCATGTGACTCTTTTCTCTTGGGCAGACCGAATGACCGAGTATCCCGAACTCCAGCCTCAAATACTCAATTATCCTGGAGTTCAAGCCACCGCACCGTATATTTTCAAGCAAGCTCTGCTAACGGGTACAAGGCGACCAAAAGGCGCTTTGTTACGAGGTATTGATCCCGCTAAAGAAACCCAAGTCACCAATTTAGGCCTTTTTCTCAGACAAGAACGATATTCTCCAAGCCCTCCGACCACAGCAGAACAGCAAACACTTTCTGATGAAATATTAGCTCGTCTTTCACATCCCAAAGCCAAAGAAGGCGGACTGCAGGATGGAATCATTCTTGGATCAAACCTTGCGCAACAATTGGGCGTTCAGCTCGGAGATACCATCCAACTCGTTTCTTCTGATCAAAGGATGACTCCCGTGGGGGATGTTCCTCGTATAAAAAAATTGATGGTCATAGGCTTTTTTGAGTCTGGAATAGCAGGTTATGATGAGGTTCTGGCTTTCATGGACTATAGGCTCGTCCAGAAAGTTTATCGTATGCAGAATCATGTTACAGGCTTAGGAGTCCGCTTAAAGGATCCAGAAATTGCCCAGGAAGTAGCAGACGAATTGCGAGCAGAGTTCACGGACTTTGCTGTCAGCAGTTGGGTGGATGAGAATAAGAGTATTTTTCAGGTGATGCAGCTTGAAAAAATAGGACTCTTCGTGATTCTGACATTGATTGTGGTCGTTGCAGCCTTCAACATTATTAGCTCATTGATCATGCTGGTTCTTGAAAAATCTCGAGAAATTGCGATTCTCAAAGCAGTAGGTGCTACGGACAAAAGCGTGCGAAAAATCTTCATGATGCAGGGCGTGGTGATTGGTTTGATCGGTACTTGTTCGGGGGTTGGCTTGGGATTAACAATTTGCTGGGCCTTGGCGACTTTTGATTTTATCGATATTCCTCCTGGAGTGTATCCTGGAGGAGACAGAATCCCTGTCTTGATTAACTGGAATGATGTACTGCTAACAACGATTTCCTCATTTTTGATCTGTTTTTTGGTGACAATTTACCCATCAACTAAAGCTGCTGGGCTCCAGCCATCGGATTCCCTACGTTACGAATAAACTAACTTTTGCCGAGAATTTATGGAGCTAACGGAACTCCGTAACCAATTTTTGGATTTCCTGCAACAGCGATGCTGTGGTACACACCAAGAGAAGATGGGACTGGAGTATGAAACTTTTGTGTCGCTTCCTTCCGATAGTGGGAAATGGAAGTCCTTACCAATCAGG
>DPLM01000017.1:0-1894 GCA_003541985.1 Deltaproteobacteria bacterium
GTTGTACGAGGCAGAATGAACCCATCAACTTTGCGTTGAACAAACAGGTCGCGGTGGAGTTCAACCATCTCTGCATCTGATTGTGCAGTCGCCACTGTCAATGTATAGCCCTGCTTGGCAATAGAGGTGGAGATCCCATTAATGAATTGCATCAGAAATGGAGGACTTGTGGCCTGGGACTCTGAAAGTAGAATCAAGCCAATAGAGCGTGCTAAACCCGTTTTGATTCCCTGGGCTACAGCGGAGGGCTGATAGCCCAACTCATTTGCTGCTTGCTGCACTCTTTCTACTGTCGATGCAGAGACGTCGGCGTAGCCCCGCAGTGCCCGGGAAACAGTCCCTTTGGAAATCCCTAAATGATCTGCAAGATTTTGAATAGTGATTTTCATGATTGCTAATTGAGTTACCAAAACCGGTTTTGTGAAAAATGACTTCCAAAACCCGTTTTGTCAACCAAAAAATTAGGGAAATGAAAAATATGATTTGTGGATTAGAACGGAAGAGAGGCCAACTATTTAAGTTAGAAGAATGTACAAAGATTTATGAATTCTATCAAGCGCTGGCAGAGGATTTGATTCCCTCCTTTTCATTGGGTTCCTTCTTCAATTCTTCTTTACTCCAACTAGGCTCAGGCGAATTTCTTCTTGTTTCGAAGTATGCAGAAGCAACGATTCCAGAGGGTACTGCAAAGACACCGATACCGAGAAGTGCTACGAGGGAGCCCAGTAATTGACCCAGGAAGCTCGTAGGGGTAGCTCCACCAAAACCTGCCGTAAATGGTGTGCTGACTGCCCAAGACATCACTCGAAGTATGCTGCCAAATGCCTCTGGATTTTCATTTCGTTCTGCATAGTACATCATGCTTGAAACAACGAACAGCAGACAGACCATGACAATCAGTGACTTTAGAATTTCCAAGGATTTTTCTCGAAGTGTTCTCTTGAGATCATCAAGAGCTCGAGCGTAGTGGAATCGCCGATAGATGCGAAGTAAGCGTAGGATTCGTAGAAACCGAATGTCAGCAAAGCTATGTAGAAAAAAGGGTAGGATGGCTAGCAAGTCCATCAAGGCATAGGGAGTCAGTAGATAGCGGATGCGCCCGTGCTCACTTGCGAACTTGGTGACTGCTGGACAAGCGTAAAGCCTGAGCAGAAATTCCAAGGTAAAGATTGTCACGGAGAAAGCATCAAACCAAAAAAAGGTATCACCGTATTCAGCTTCGAACTCACTATCAGTTTCCAGTACATAGATCATCAGGTCCAGTCCGATCAGTACAACCACCAGGCGATCTACCCACATCCCGACGGGCGTCTCGTGATTTTCTAAGATTCTCCAAATTAGTTGCTGTTTACTTGTAGCCTCTTCATTCATTACTTAGCCCGATTCTAATCCTTATTTAACTATTTTTCGTATGTTGACTAGAGTTGACAGTGTTTCTGTTGAAGTACTGTTTTGTAATATTAATCTGGGTCGAATTAAAATTTCAGCAATCAATCATTCACGATTGGTTCCTACTATAGTTTCAACTAATTCGCTGTCCACAGTACTCACAGACTTTGTGGGTAATCTTCTCTTGAATTTTAGAAGATTCTAGAGGCTCATGAGATTCTGCAAATCCAGCGGCCAAGATTCCAGTAGGGATTGCAAACAAGCCAATGCCAATGATTGCCGAGGCAGCTCCTAGGAAGCGACCAATAGTAGTAATCGGAGTTACATCCCCGTAACCTACAGTGGTCAATGTAGCTACCGCCCACCACATTGACTCAACGATGCTACCAAATTTATCAGGTTGTGCTTCATGCTCTGCATAGTACATCAGGGTCGAGGTGACAAAGAGTAGGGAAAGCATCACGATCAGTGAAGAGAGCAACTCTTCTGATTTACCAGCAAAAAT
>DPLM01000017.1:2300-2819 GCA_003541985.1 Deltaproteobacteria bacterium
AATTCTTAAGAAACGAGCATCGAAGGCAAAGAAGCTAAAGATCAATTGCAGATAGAAGGGCAGAATTGCCAATAAATCTACCATCCCATGCAGAGAGAACAAGTAACGCACCCTCCCGAACTTGCCAGAAAATCGCTGTTCAGATGGACAAGCGTAGAGTCGAGCTGCCAATTCAACCGTAAAAATGCCAATGGAAATTGAGTCAAAGGTGCGGAACCAAGAACCAAACTCGGCAGTAAGATCAGGATCAGTTTCCAAAACGAAAGCAATCAGGTTCAAGCTGATCAGGGTAACAATGAACTTATCAAACCAGTAGGCTTCCTGAGATTCATGCATCTCTACAATTGTCCAGATTCTTTGTTGTAGTGTCATGGTTCCTCTCGATTGAACTTTTGGGTGAATAGGCTCAAAGACTCTTGGGAGGTGGGTGATACTCAAGATGTTGCAAAGAGTCGAGACAGACGAAGTTTGAACGGTCTGGAGCGAAAAATTTATAAACAAACTGAAACAGGGATTGAC
>DPLM01000017.1:3167-4543 GCA_003541985.1 Deltaproteobacteria bacterium
AAGTAAAAATGCCAAAATTATTCTGTTTTAGCTTCGTTAGGGGTGGCGGCTTGGCTGCCTGAGAGAAAACCCTTGGAACCTGATCCGGATAATGCCGGCGCAGGAAAACGATGCCTCCAGTTGCACTTCCTCTAGTGCCTGCGTTTCGCATCTCCCATTCTTTCTATCTCCCCCCGTCGAAGCGTGATCCAGTGAATCAGGATAGCTGATCTCCAGCAACCTGTTCTCACTTTTTGTCAACTCCTTGTTGAGGAACACGCTCGTGCTTAAACAGAAACTCTCTCGCTGGCTTGCCAGCATTCTAATGACGATGACCATCGCACTCCCAGCTTTTGCTGAAGACTTGGTGGTCTACACTTATGATTCCTTCAACACTGAATGGGGACCAGGGCCAGTAGTTTTCAAGGCTTTTGAAAAAGCATGTGCCTGTAAAGTCAATGTGATTGCACCTGGAGACTCCGGTTCTGTATTAAGCCGGACGATTCTGGAAAAAGCTAATCCCAAGGCAGATGTGCTGTTGGGTGTAAATGACAGCGAACTGGCCAAGTCTTTCAAGCATGATCTCTGGGAACCGTATCGCTCCACCAATCTGGATCGTGTCCCCGAAGAGTTGCGCCTCGATTCTGAACACCGCGTTACCCCCTTCGACTACGGATACATTGCCTTTGTATATGACTCTGAACGCCTGAGTTCGCCTCCGAAAAGTCTTGCAGATCTGACTGACCCTCGTTTTGCTGGCAAGGTCGTGATTGAGAGCCCGAAGACTTCCTCACCTGGCCTGTCGATGCTGCATTGGACCATTGCAGTTTATGGGGAAGACAATTATTTGGACTACTGGGACCGTTTGCGTCCAAACTTACTGACTATAACAGATGGGTGGTCCTCTGCTTATGGTATGTTCACCAAGGGTGAGGTGCCAATTGTGCTGAGCTACGTCACCAGCCCAGCCTACCACGTGGAATACGAACAGACGGAGCGCTACAAGGCGCTGGATTTCCCTGAGGGTATGTTCCGTCAGGTTGAGTTTGCTGGGATTCTCAAGGGAGCCAAGAACCAGCAGCGAGCTCGTGAGTTCATTGACTTCATGCTCACCTCTGGTTTTCAGGACGTGATTCCATTAACTAACTGGATGTATCCCGTGGCTCCTCAAAAAGCCTTGCCTGATTCCTATCAAGCTGCAGTGCGTCCGTCCAAGACACTCACCCTCTCTCCAGAGGAAATTGAGGCAAACAACGAGCGGTGGCTTCGTAGCTGGTCTCGCACGATGGCGCAGTGAGTATATGAGCCAACTGCTGGGTCGACTGTTCCCAGGCTTCCTACAGATCATGGCAATGCTGTTGCTGGTAGGCGGTTTCTACCTGCCACTGCTTTTGTTT
>DPLM01000394.1 GCA_003541985.1 Deltaproteobacteria bacterium
CTATATATGCTCAATTCCGTTGCGGTTCAAGGAGAGTCTTTGCGTTTTTCTGAGCAAGGTTTAGTTGAAGTAACTCGCTCAGTACTACTGCCTTTGTGGAACTCACTTTCATTTCTCTCAACCTATGCAGAAATCGATGGTTGGGAACCGACTGAAGCAAATCTGGCAGTTGAAAAAACCAATCCTTTGGATCGTTGGATTTTAAGTCATTTGCAAGGGCTTATTGCAGAGGTCCACTCTGCAATGGATTTTTACGAGTTGAACAAAGCTTCTGCTCCTTTTGTTGACTTTATCAACCTCCTCACAAACTGGTATTTGAGACGTAGCCGACGTCGTTTTTGGAAAGATGGCAGGGGTCAAGATAAGATGTCTGCTTATGCTACGCTTTTCTTGGTGCTGCGAGGTCTTTCGAAAATTATCGCCAGCTTTGTTCCTTATGTTGCAGAGGGAATCTATGAGTCACTTCGCAGAGAAGATGATCCAATCAGCGTACATTTGGACAACTTCCCGGTTGTAGATGAAAAATCAAGGGATTTAGGTTTGGAAGCAAGAATGGATCTTGTTCTAAAAGCAGTCAATATGGGACGTGCACTTCGAGCCAAGCACCAGTTGAAAATCCGACAACCATTGCAGAGGTTATTTTTGATAACACGAGACCCAGAGGCACAGAGAATCCTGAATGAACTGGATGCCCTACTTCTGGATGAACTAAATATCAAAGAACTTGTGCTAACTGAAAACGAGGAGGATCTGGTGAGATTAAGTGCTCAGGCAAATTTTAGAGTTTTAGGTAAGCGCTTGGGCAAGTACATGAAGGAGGTTGCTGACCACATCAAGACGCTTGACTTGAAAGATATACGAAGTCTGCAGGATGGAGGAAGTGTCACCTTATGTTACACTGACGGTGAAGTTACGTTGACAGTTGAGGATATCCTAATCCAACGTTTGCAACGTGAAGGGCTATTGGTAGAATCTTCTGGTAATGTAACTATCGCACTTGATACTGAATTGAACGTATCCCTAATCAAAGAGGGCCTTGCGAGAGAATTTGTTAACAAAGTCCAGCACATGCGCAAGGAACAGGACCTTGCGGTTATGGACCGTATATTGATCAGGTACAAGTCTTCAAATATTGTAGATGAAGCACTCAGCGCTTTCGAGGATTTTGTTTGTACTGAAACCCTTTGTGAGAAGCTAATTTTAGAAGAAAACTTAGGTAGTGATTGGGACATCAATGGCGAGATCTGTACGATTAAAATAGAAAGAATGAACCTTACGACTTGAGGTCATATGAAAAGTTTCTTGTTGTGCTTATTGTTGGGTTCTCTTTTGGGCTGTGCGGCTGAAAATGAGTCAATGGGAAAATTGTCGAAAGATAGACAAAACCTTGCTGCAAAGATCTCTGATTCTGAAGCTCAAAATGTTCTGATTTTCAATGAAGGCTCGGCGATTGTAGCTAAGTCTGAAGGAAGTTGGAATCTCAGAGTCAGTTCGTTCGAACCCATACAAGCTATTTATGTCGACAACATCCCAATGACACTTGCTGGAAGATCTTTCGATTTTTTTATTCAGATACCCTATGAACTGAAGTCTGACAGAGAAATTTTTACTGTTGAGGTCTATACTACCGAGAATGTCATTAAGCACGAAATATTGCTAAAACATAAACCGTCCTAACTTACTTACACACTTCAGGCGATCTCTAGTGGAGGGACTTCTTCTTCAGGACTTGCTTCTTGGACTTTCTCAAACCATTCACTAAGTTGTTCCGCGTAACTATCTAGCCGAAATTTGCGACAACAATCCAGCATTTGAACAAAAACTTTATGTTGCGGCAACATAATTATTGATTGCTGATATTCCTGAATTGCTGCTCTTCCTTGGCGTTTCCCCTCCAGCATCATTGCTCTTTCCAAATGCTGATTGGCAATAGCCAAGCGATCTTTTTGCTTCTGTAATTTAAGTTCTCTCTCGAACTCACGAATTATTTTTGGATTTCCAAGACCCTTGGCAACTTCCAAGGCTTCCTCCAAGACTTCTTCGTCCGCTTCAACGCTGATAACAAGTTGATATCCCAAGACAGACTCTTGCCAGTTATTCTTGCCAGCCGCAATTCTTGCTGAGGCTAGCCACTCTTGGCGGATGGTTATCATCCCATCAAGCGCTTGCCGGTTTTTGGGATCCTTTAGCAGGACTTCACGGAAGCAGTTCTGAGCCGTATTCCACTCTTTGAACTCTATAGATAGGCTCCCTAACTGCAAAAGTTGCTCTGGCTTAGTCATATCTAGTCGTAAATCTTGTAGCAACTCCCATGCTTTTCGTCGATTTTTTCTGAGTATAATTTTTGCCTCATCGAATAAACCTGCGACCTCATATTTTCCTTGAGAACGCCGTAGCATTTCGAAGCCAATAAAGAGATAACGTCGCGACAACTGAATATTATTGGCTCGGCGATATGCTAATCCTAAGTTGATCAGGGTGTATCGGTGGTTTGGTACTTTAGCTAGTAGGGCAATGAGCTTTTCAACGGCAATTTTTGGCTGCCTCAAGGCTAGCGAGCAAAATAAAAAGCAACGCAGGTTTGCATCGAGGGGATTTCGTTGCACAGCCCACTCAAAAACCTTAGAGGAGACAGACTGATTTTGAGAGAGTAGTTGATAGCCTAGTGCACAGATCAGTTTGAAAGGCTCTTCTTTATCTTGGAGTGATTGGGCTTCATTCCACAATAATTTTAATTTCGAAAATAACTGACCAGGTTCTCTGGGGGATTTCGGTCGTTTTGGTTCGGGTTGGTCGAATGCTTTTGGTTCGGGTTCCAGTTTGGCTGCTTCTTCGGCGGCTTCTTTCGCAGCCTCCCATGCTGAAAACTTTTCATTAAATTCCATATCAATCAGTTGGGCTAACTCATCCTCAAACATCGGCAATACAAAGTTATTTCTTACCTCAAATACACTGATTGAAAGCTTAGCATTATTATCATATTGATAGCTGTGGGCTAGTGTTGCAGCAAGATTGTATGATGCCCATTCGTGATCTGGATTCACTTTTAGCGCATGTTTGTAGTAGTTCTCAGCTCTTCTTGGCTGAGAGTGGCGTCGACATAAATTTCCTAAAAAATTGGCTAATTCTGGGTTGTTGGGAAAGGAGACTAGTAGGCTCTGACCCAGAGATAAAAGGTCCAAACCTCCTGCGGCTTCTGCATCTTCGAACTGCCTCTTGACGATTGGTATAGATTGCTGAGCATTTATTTGAAGAGCCTTGTTGTACTCAACAGAGGCACGGTCGTAAAATCGGCTATCTAACAACTGTTTGGCTTTTTTGAGATGTACCTGATAGCCCTCATCTTTCGTCCCGCCTTCTTTGAAAATTTTCTTCAAAAAGTCCATAGGCACCTGTGTGTTTCTTAGTTAGAACAAGAATTGATCAGTCCGTTGCTACTAGAATG
>DPLM01000205.1 GCA_003541985.1 Deltaproteobacteria bacterium
AAGGTCGAACCGGATCACAATAGGATCTAAATTCTGGGTGATGAAAACAATACTCAGGTAAAGAAATCCGGCGAAGAATACGAGCCAGAGATAGCGCATAGCCTCCTTGGTACTGGGAGTAGGTTACAGTGATGGTATTCACTTCCGCCAGAGCCAACATTGTGGGTGTTTTTAGAATACCGACCGTCTCTGGAAACCAGGTTACTATCCCTTACTTTATCGCCGAGTGTCAAGATCTTGGCAATGCTAGACGCGAGTCTGTAAGAGTTCTTTCAACTTTTTTGGATATTCAAGACGGAGAATAATGAGAATTTGCAGGGCTTTAGTGCTCTTGATAAGTGTATTGGAGTTTTGTGCTGTACCCGTAGTTGCTGTGGAACTCTCACTACTTGATGAGTCGCGTCAAACCTGTGATTCTTTGCGTCAGGGGGTAGGCTTTTCAGAATTGCGCTCTGATCCGATGTGGAAGGACCTGCGCTTTCGCTACCAATTTGATGACCAGACTGGCAACTGCAAATTCTCCGGCTTTGAACTGCACCTGGATTCTTGGCAGCGTTCCCTGATGGATAACCTACTGCAAGGACTATCAGTGCATTACAGATCACGATTCAGCCCTGATTTCTGGAATTTGACCAATTGGGTTCAGGAAGAACAACCTCTGAGTCGAATTCAGGTCTTTCGCAATCAGGAATTTTCTTTCTCTATCACTCCTGATGCACAGGGTCACCCTGGTGCACTAATCCAGTTCACAACACTGCCAGGCGAATTTCTTGATCAGTGATCATCGGGAGTCGAATTCCTCACAACCTCGCAGTCCCTGAGCCTTCCCCCACTCGTACATGTATTCAGAGACCTGTAGCAGCGCCACAGGATCTCCCGGATTAATGTGGTCTCCCGGCAGCCAGAGTTCAGACTTTGGCTCTGGTGACGCATTCCAAAGTAATTTGTAGGAAGTTTGCGGCGCAAGGCGGTCGTCACGCCCATTGATGAAGTGGATGGGAGTGTTCCGAATATTGGGTAAATAGGCTTCCATTTCACCATATTCCAAGAGCGTCGAGAGGAACCAGGCAAGGCTACCGGCCAGCACTCGTAGTCCAAGATCCTTACTCCAAGCAATTAGTCCTTCCGGCTCTGAGGGCATTTTGTAGTGAATGCGGCCTTGTCGGACAAACTCACGGTTAAAGAGTCCTTCAAAATCTGTGAACGCATAAATCAGCAATAACCCTGAAACGTTTTCATTCTCCAAGCTGGCTAGAGCCGCAGTGAAGGGAGCTCCGAAGCTTCCCCCAGCTAGCACAACTTGTTCTGTGAAGCGAGCATCTCCGTCTAGAGAACCATTGGTATGTCGTAGCAGCGCTTGTAAGGCACCAAGAGTGTGGAGCATTTCCAGGCGAATCAACTCTCCCATATTCCACCACTCAGCAACTCCATAGCTCAGCCAAGCCTGTTTGCTGACATATTTTCTAATCGGGTGCTCCATCGCCACAGTATTGGCTGGATCATTGAGGACAGCACTTCCATCCAGCAGATTCTTACCTTGTTGCACTCCGGTGAGTAGAATAGAAGTGTCACAACGCAGACCTCGAGGGTTTCCTCGAAACCAAGCAGTGGTTTTTCGTTCGGGATTGCTGATAGATTGGATTTTCCACTGCTTGGTATCAAGTTCACGAACTTGCCAGCGTGGGATCTCTTCTAGTTCAATGGGTTGGCGAATTTGCTCCAATTTCCAGTAGCTTATTCCCAAAAAGAAGGTCAGCCCTAGCAGTAGTACTCTCCCCATCCAGCGCAGCATCATGATTCCAAGTGATGATTCAATGATGTCTCCAGATAATCCCTTGATGGCCTGTTTTCAGAAACGTTTTGAGCAAGTTTTTGACCTTTTGTCACAGAATGTACAAACTGTAGAAGGTGATAACGGAAGTCTAAGGAGGCCGGCTGTAAGGAGAGAAAGCAGGAAGTAGATGAAATCTCCCTGCTGTGGAAGTGACTGGCTACTCGTGGCGACCTACCATGGCAAAAGCACCCCAATAGAAGGGGCTGCCCCAGCGGAAGTCCTTAACCATCTCAAGACGAGCCTCTCGCATGGCCTCCCTTGGAGGAAAACCATCTAGGTACTTGTCGTAAAACTTGGTCATCAGGAGTTGAGTACCATCATCAGAGACTTCCCAAAAAGAATTGATTACGGAGTCGACACCAGCTTCCTGGAAGGAGCGGCGTAGACCATAGACTCCTTCACCTTCGTGGATCTCACCTAGACCAGTTTCACAAGCAGATAGAATGACAAGGCGAGTACCAGTCAAGTTTAGACTGAGCACTTCCATCGCAGTCAATACTCCGTCGTTGTCCGTATCGATTTCACCCAACAGCGGAGCATTCGGATTCAACCCAGCAAAGGCTAAACCAGCACGCAACAAAGGGTTATCTGCTGGAGGTGGGATAGGATTTTGACTACCACGCTGCATGCCCACGATGCGTTTGGTCAGACGTTCCTGTTCTTTCAGAAAAAAACCATGAGTCGCAATATGGAGAATCTCAGGAACCTTCTCAGCGTTGTAACTGCGTAACTCTTTCTCCTCAGCTGCAGCCCGAGTGAAAAAGGTTGTGCTGCGCTCCTTGTCGCCCGCAACCTCTTCAATTACTTTACCTTCTTTCTCAGCGCCGGGAAGAGGACTGAAGTTTAGCCCACGCAGGCCGTTACCCATACGAATGCCAGAGTTTACCGTTGCTGAACGTTTACTGGAAGCAACTAGGCGAGCTTCTGGAGAATTGCTGATCTCATCGGAATCATAGTCTGGACCAGCAATGATCAGTACATCACCTTCGGCGGGTTCCAGCGGATCTATGACCAAATCTCGAGCAGAACTGATTAACCGCAGGTTCAGGGTCTCGATCAGGTACTGATCCTCAAAATCAACCAATGCGTCAAAGGGCAAAACATTCAGCACACTGTCTGGGATCAGGAAGATCGAATCCTTGTCTTCCAGGAATTCAGTGATTGGATCCCAGAGTGGCTCATAGAGTTCTTGGGCAATCGTTTTGATATCTTCCTCAATGACAGTAACGTCCATCATATAATCACGCAACTCCATGATCATGTCTTTGAATGGCTCCAGTTCTTCATAATTATAGAAGTAGAGTTCACCATTATTCAGGATGACGACACAGAGTGACCACTCATCATTTTCATCACGGTAGGTGAAAAAATCGACCAGCGCGTGTTCCTCACCGACAGCATCAAGCACATCCTTAACACTGACCTGCTGAATTGCCTGCCGAAAGACAGCACTCGCTTCTCCCAGACGTAGTTGAAGGCCATTGACCCTATTTTCGAGATCGTTGATCAACTGAGGAAAGTTGTTACGAGTTTCTGGAGTAGGGCCAGAGAGTGTCAAGGCAGCCAACTCCTTGCGGGCAGCGGTTAACTCTTCCGTGATAACTTGCAACTCCGGAGAGTCTGCCATCTGAACTACCTGCTGAGTTTCACTGGTGATCTTCAGTAGCAGTCCTTTGCGTCGGAGGCTGATATCAAAAATGTCTCGAGCTGTGCGTTCGTCGTCTAATTCAATCAGCAACCGAATATAAGCATCTAACTCAGGGCGATAGAGATTGATATAGGACTGACGGGTATTGTCACCGGCTACCCAGAGAATTCGGTTCAGAAATTTGTTACGGCGCTGATAGCCCAACTGCCGTGTTTCGTAGGCGTAATCTAGTTCCCCCATCTCATGCTGGAGATTGGCCAGATTGTTCAAAGTTTCAAAAGTGTAAGGGTGTAATTCTCCAAGGACCTTGTTCTGTAATTCAAGCGTTTCCTGGAAAAGTTCCAGAGCCTCGTATTCACGACCTTGTTCAAAGTAGAGCATGGCGAGATCATTCATACTACGTAGCACGTCTTCATGTTCCTGCCCTCCAAATAGTTCGGTACGCAGTTCGAGGACACGAACCAGAGTTTCTTCTGCTTGTTCCAGTTCGCCAAGTTGTGTTTGAACTCGGCCACTATTATTAAGTGCCTTGAGTGTGTCCTGGTGCTTTTCTCCGTAGAGTTCCTTCCAGATTTCGTAAGCTTCAAGAAAATTGGTTTCTGCTTGTTCCGATTTTTGGTCAATCAGGTAGAGGTAAGCCAGGTTGTTAATGCTGGCAACCGTGTTTGGGTGAGTGAGGCCGAAGACCTGCTTGTTGAGTTCAATGACTCGCTGATAGGTCCGCTCCGCTCGGCTGAAGTCTCCTTGCGCCTCGTAGAGCATGGCAATGTTGTTGTTGAGCGCCAGTGAGGTTGGGTGCTCTTTGCCTTGCTCCACTTGGGAAAGTGCCAGTGCTTTCTGGTAGAGTGGTTCAGCTTCGTCATAGAGTCCTTGGCTTTCCAGGACAAGAGCCAAGTTGTTCATGATAGAGATGGTCTGAGGTGCGCCTTCACCAAGTGCAGCACTCATTGCTTGCAGTGCCTGTCGATAGGTGGCCTCGGATTGCTGCAACTGGCCAAGCCGACGGTAGATGCCAGCCAGATTGTTCAGATCTCCTGCTGTGTTTGGATGAGCATCACCAAGAATTTGTTGGTCGATTTCGTATACTTCTTGGTAGTAGCGAAGGGATGCAACAAAGTTGTTAGTGTTTTCATAGAGTTGAGCAAGATGACTTTTTGCATCGATCACCAGTGGATCTGCAATTCCAAGTAGTTGTTCTGACGCTGCGATCACTTCCAGGAACATCGGCTCTGCTTCATCAGGACGTCCCAACTGTCGATACAACTCTGCCAATCGTTCCTTGGTCTCCAACGTCTGTGTTTCCTCAGGTCCCTGAACCTTTGTTCGTAGGGCATAACTCTGCTCCAGTGGTTCTAGAGCAGGGCGTAATTTGCCTTGGCGCTGATAAAGCTGCGCTAGGTCTTCCAGGATATTGATAGTAGGCAAAGCTTCTGCCCCAACTGCTGTCACGAGAGTTGCTTGAGCATCTTGTAAGCGCTGCTCTGCCAGTTCGTAGAGCTGCAAGTCCGCATCATTATTTGCCAAGGTCTGTAACCGCATGATCGTTCGGAGATCCTGTGCCCCCAAGGCTTCAGAGGAGATAAGATAGGCCTTTTCATAAACGACGTCGGCCATCTCGTATTCACCCAACTCGGCAAAGAATCTTCCGTACTGATCAAGAATCTGCAAAACGATGTTGGAGTTAGTTCCCTGCTGCTCTATGGCAATGACCAGAGTCTCTTGGTAGAGTTCATTGGCGATTTCCAGTTCACCCAGTTTTCCATATAACAGTGCCTGAAGTAAATAAGCCCGAAGAGTTCGTTCATCTCGTGGTCCAAAGTGCTGATCCGCTAACTCACGAGCTTCTAGAACCTTATCCAGACTGTTTTCCAGTTCACCAAATTCAAACT
>DPLM01000236.1 GCA_003541985.1 Deltaproteobacteria bacterium
ATCCAATTGAGGTCTTGGCTTTCATTGCAGCCTGCTCTTCCTTCGTGACCCCAATCGCCTTGAACAGAGTCATCAATACTTTTTTCTCTGAATCTGCAACATCTCCATCAGAGCGTGCGAGGTGGCTGACAATGGAGATGATGTCCAGATATTCTTGACGATTGACGCTCATTTGACCTCACTGTCTGTAGGGAAATTCTTAGATAGAGGAAAATGTTTATATCGAATTTAAACTATGACGTAAAGCAGGAATTCCGCCAACAGGAGTTGAATGTCTCTAGATGAACGATATCATCCCGACTGGCTAGTGATGTCACGGTGGGTTCGTCAAGAATTTGGTAATCGCTGTGCACGTTGTAAATTATCTGGCAATGAGGACAATATTGCTCTCCAAGTTCACCATATTGACGAGGATCCTGGTAACAATGCCCTGGAAAATTTAATTCCTCTTTGCAGTCGTTGCCATTTGCAGATTGAAAAGGAGGCTCGTCAGCACGCACCCTACCAGCATCAGCAGACAGAACTGTTTGAAGATTCTTCATATTCCAAGGCTCTTGGTGAGCTTCGCAGCAAAGCTCTTGCTCAACAATCTCAACAAAAGACAAAGACCTCTGAAGACTTCGAACAAGAGGAGTGGGAGTGGGAGCAGGAAAATCATTGAAAAAACCTCGAAAGCTTGGTGGCTACTTTGGGTCTTGGAGCTCCACGTTACTCACGCTCTTGTTGCTGATGAGTGCGGGAGGTGTCTGGTGGTGGCAACAGCATTTCAAAGATGAGGAGTATGATCTTTCACGAATTGGCAACGGACGACCAGTCGTAGTCCAAGTACACGATCCGACATGTGTTGTTTGTCGCCAACTCCAACGCATAGTTGACAATTTGCAGGGGGAGTTTCGGGCTGATGTGGATTTTTTGATTGCGGATCTGAGTCGCCCAGAGGGACAGGCTTTTGCGAATCAGCAGCAAGTCAGAAGCGTTACTCTAGTCTTCTTCGCGCAGGATGGGCAACGATTAGGAAAGTTGGAGGGTCCACAAGAACCAGAATTTTTACGAAAGGTGTTTGGTGAGTTACGCTCGTCAGATTAGATCGAGTAGCAATGTCATGGCGATGGAAGGGGGAATGATAAGAAGAGAGTACCCAGCCCAGCGCAGAATAGGTTGAGATAGCCGAGTGAGTAGAAAGCCCAGAATCATTGGCAGTAGCACTAGCAGCAGGATAATTCGCAGCATTTTCAAGAGAGAGATTGGGTCAGCAAATATTGGATCTTCTGATCCAGTTGCTCTGCACGGAAGGGTTTGGTGAGTGTACTTTGGGCTCTCACCGCCAGTGCCTGTGTCACAAATTTTTCGGTAGGAATACCAGAGATCAGCGAGACAGGAATCTCAGCCAGAAAGAGGTCCTACTGCATTGATTGGAAGAGGCTGATGCATTCCATTTCTGGCATATGATAGTCAGTGATGACCAGATCAACAGATTAAAATCACAATAAATTCGGAGCTTCCAAGCCGTCAATAGCCATGCAGAGGTTTTGATAGTCAAGCTGCTGCAGCATTCTTTCGAGAACAGTTCGTGTGAACTTGTAGTTATCTATTAGGAAGATATAGGCATCGTAGTGCATACGGTGCATAGACGACGGGTGCTGCCGGAGCAACACCCAGTGGAGATTAAACGAACTTGAAGATTGCCCCGAGTTCTTCTTGGATCTGGCGGGTAGCATCCCAATGATCTTTGCCTTTTTGCAGGAAGGCTTCCTTGGTACTCTTGCCCATTTCTTCCTCGAAGACTTTGCGGAAGCTCTTCGAAGCAAGGAAATCCGTCTGAATCACGTAGCGCACACCGGCTTCATACAGTTCCAGTGCTTCATCATGAGAGGAAGTGGTTGCGATGAACGGTGTGTCCGGGGCGTGTTCAGCCAGGTAAGCTGCAATACCCAACTCCATTTCCTGTCCCTCAACAAGACAGGAAACAACAACCTTCGCTTTCTCAAAGGCAAACTGCTTCCAGACATCTGGATCTTCCATGTCTGCATAGAGTGGGACGATATTCGAATCCTCTTTTTTACGGAAGAACTCAGTGATTTCTGGATCCAGATCCATCAGCAGAACCTTCTCACCTTTCTCTGCATAGTGCCCTGCGATCTCAGCAGCTAACTCATTGTAAGAGAGAACCACCACGTGATTCTCGAGTGCAAAATCTCCTTCCAGTTCGTAGTTGGAGCTTCGCTTGTCAATAAAACGCAATGAGCCGCGCAGCATGTTGTAGAGAGTACCTAGGTAGAGATGACTGATTGCTGCAAAGAACATTGAGAACAAGACGGTCAATGTGACTAGAGCAAAGACATAGTCACTGAATAAACCCGTTTCACGACAGATCAATGCAATGATCAAGGAGAATTCTGAGCAGTGGTTAATTGTGCCACCCAGCAGAAATGCAGGTCGCCCTTTTAGGCGAGTAGCCCAACCTGTGATCAACATGGCAACTGGTTTGATAACCAATACGATAACCGCAAGCACAACCGCCAAGCCGAAGGCACCACCCATTGCTCCAGGTTCCAACGTAACCATACGGAAACCCAAGGTGAGGAAGAAGAGAATTACCCCGAAAATTTTCAGTGGATTGACTTTATCCTCAATTTCCAGCTTCTGCGGAATGATTCCGAGGAAGACTCCAGCGAAGAAAGCTCCACCTTCCTGAGAGAAACCCAGAGTATCACAAACAGCCGCTACCCCCATACAGTAGCCAAGTGCGGTAACAAACATTAGCTCAGGTGATTCACTGAGAAATTTGAAGACTGTTTCTAGAACGTAGCGAGATAGCGAAGACAGGACCGCCATCAGGACTAGCATCTTGATGAACGCCATTCCCATGCCTGTAATGCCTCCAGCGTCACGCATCTGGCCTTCCAGCAGGACAATCGCAACCACAGCTACTAAGTCCTGAAGCAGCATGATCCCACCGGCTAGCTGACCGTGTAGGGAGCCTTCTGAGCCAGAATAGCTCAAAGCACTCTGGGCCACCAGAGTTGATGAGAGGGAGAGACAAATGGCAACGAAGAAGAGACCTTCGGTACCAATGCCGTCGATGATACCGCCGGCCAGCAGTAACATTACGATCATTACGACCACCAACTGGCCAATTCCGTTGTAAAGTACTAGTTTGCTGCGGTTCGTGATCTCCCGCAGGTTAACACTCATTCCCGCCATGAAAAGTAGTAGGACGATGCCAATTTCAGCGAAGCCTTCAATCAGAGGGCCGTTGGCGATTGCCATTGCCGCTTCGCCACCAGCTACCAGCCCACCCACAGCACCCGCTACTACGAAAGCGAGAAGAACTGGCTGATTGAAACGAGTCAAAACCATCGAGATCAGCATTGCGCTACCAAGCAGCAAGCCTAAGGACATGATCAGAACTCCACCACCTGCCGCGTGGACGGGCGTAGCCATCACGAAGAGTGTGATGAAGAGCACTCCTAGGGAAGTGCGTAGTTTTTGCCAAAGGTTCATAGTCATTCTCTCTGCTAGAGGGATAGAAGAAATCAGACCAAACTGAAGATAGTGCCCATGCCTTCTTGGATCTGCTTGGTTTGTTCGAAATGTTCCTTGCCAAGATCTCGGAAGGCCTCTTTCGGATCCTTGGCCATTTCCTGAGCGAAGATGTCTCGGAAGCTTTTGGAAGCCAGGTACTCTGTCTGGATTGCGTAGCGTACACCAGCCTCATACAACTCCAGTGCTTCTTCATGTGAGCTGGTTGCTGCTAGGAAAGGTACATGATCACTTTTCTCATGCAGATAATGGCAGATACCAATTTCAGCTTCTTGCCCCTCGTCCAAACAGGAAATGACAATGCGAGCTTTCTCGAAGGCAAAATGCTCCCAGACATCTGGATCCTGCATATCTGCGTACTTGGCAACAATATTGGAGTTAGAGTGATTTTTCTTGAAGTAGTCGGTAATGTCCGGATCAAGATCCAGCAGTAGAACTTTCTGGTTGTTTTGACTGTAAAAGTCAGCGATCTCCATCGAGAGCTCATTGAAGGAGAGAATAACAACATGGTCCTCCATCTCCAGTTCCTCATGTTCTTCCTCCTCTTCCATACTACGCTTATCCATGAAAAGTAAGCGACTACGGGCGGCCTGAAACATTGGATCAAGGAACTGGTGCCCAAGTGAGGAGAGGAAGAAGGTCAGCAACACTACTAGTGTGACAATGATGAACAGTTCATCATTGAAAATACCGAATTGGCGGCAAAGAACAGCGAGCATTAAGGAAAATTCAGAGCTTTGATTGATAATAGCTCCGATCATAAAAGCCGCTCTTCCTTTCATTTTTGAGATGTAACCCAGCAAGAGCATCAGAGGAACAGTCAGAATCACTAGATATAGGGTCAACACAATACCAGTGGAGAGCCCACCAACAATGGCTGCAGCGTCAAGGAAAGGCAGGTCAAAGCCGAGGGCGATGAAGAACAAAATCACCCCGAATGCCTTCAGAGGTTCCACCTTGTCCTCGATCTC
>DPLM01000239.1 GCA_003541985.1 Deltaproteobacteria bacterium
GCGAAAGCTTATGAGAATATAAATGTGTTCTCATTAAGTCAATGAAAAAAGTCAGAAAATTTCAGATTCTTTAAAAGCCATCACACTCTCAATGGATGAAGTGTCCAGCAGCCAGATCAAAAGGCGCTCGATACCCAATGCCATTCCACAACTTGGGGGCATTCCTTCTACCAAAGCATCAAGAAATTTGTGATCTAACGCAACGTCTATTTTCCCGACTCGGCTCCGATGGACCAATTCTGTTTCAAAGCGTTGTCTCTGTTCATCTGGTGCAGTCAGTTCACCGAAACCATTGGCGATCTCCATACCTGAGACATAGCATTCAACTCTTTCAGCAAATCCATCTGGATTGAGTTGGGCAAGACTAGCAAGCTGGGGTGGCCAATCCGTTACTAAGCAGGGTCTCTCCCACCCAAGTTGTTTCTCAAGCTCATTCCAAATTCTTCCAAAAACGACTTGGAAGGTCTCTTCATTGATCCCTTGCTGATTGATCCAATCCCCATGACCATTATTATCGAGCTTTTCGAGAAGATCTGCCGCTTGGTCGGTTGGTCTTATTTCAAACTGCCAAAATTCCTTGAGAAGATCATTCACAGTTGTGAGTTGCCAAACATCTCCCAACATTTTGTGCTTTTTTGGTGAAATCCATTCTCTTGGAAGGTACTTAATCATCTCTTGAATATCTCCACATAGACGCTGCCAGTTCTCCCCAACACGATACCATTCAAGCATCGTAAACTCGGGGTTGTGCCAACGACCTACCTCCTGCCCCCTGTAGCAGGCACTGATTTGGTAAATCTTTTCAAACCCGCCAACCAACATGCGTTTCATTTGGAATTCTGGCGACGTCACCATGTATCCCTGATTACATTGGATTAAATTAAAATGCGCTTCAGGATTTGGTGCTTTGACTCTTGCTGGAGTTTGAACTTCAAGAAAATCCTGCTGGTCGAACCAGTCTCGAATACTACGGAGTATAAAGTGTCTTGCTTTCAAGCAATGAAAGCGTGAGGGGGATTGATTAAGCTTTCGCCAGCGGAGTGCATCACCATCGGCTTTCAGGCTCTCCGGAGGTGCATAGAGAACTTTTTCTGGAATGAATTTGCCCTGACTCGATTGGATAAGGACCAGAGCACCATCGGTAATTTTTAAATTCTGATCAGCTTTTACAGAGAATTGTTGCTCCTGCCATAGGAAGTGGAATTCTTCCTCAGATTCATCAAATCCCTGACAGCGAGCAATGAAAGTGGGGGGGAAATCTAGCGGCATGCTGACTTAGCAACGGCAAATTCTAATATTCACTCAAAAACGCAGCTGTCATTCATCGAGTTGGAGATTGATACCACATTACTCATGATTTTGTTGGTATTCTGTAATGGCCTGTTTCCCGATTTCATCAAAGTCCTTAATCAAAGCAAATTTTGCATCATCAGCAGGTTCTTTCCAGACATGCTCTGGCTTCCAAAGATTTTCCGCAACACCGTTTAAGTAGACTCGTTGGTACTTGGGGGTGACGTTCAAGTTAAAGCTTCCCGGATTGACCCAGATTTTCAGTTTCGGTGGCTGATCTTCTGACATTGGAAGATTCAGTTTATTAAATGCCTCCCAATAGAGCTTTCGTGCTGGCAAGCTATTAAATCTTTGATAGAACGTGTGCATCGGTTGGTTTTTTGTGCTCGCAAGCCCAGGATCTTTGTCAATAGTTGGCGTTTTGTTCAAATCAAATGTGAAAACAAATTGTTCATCGAAATTCGTTCTGACGATGGCTGCGCAACCTAGCGGACGATCCACGTTACAGACAATCATCACATCGTAAAGATAGTAGATATTCTCCAGGAGTTCAGTCGAACTGACCCGAATTGGTTTGCAGAAACTCTTGATGTCACCTGCAAGATTCTGCAGATCATCTGCAGTGACAGGATTGGAAGCAACAACACTTCTTGAAGAGACTGCGTTTTTCTGGAACGAGGTCATCGCCCGAGCATCAAACCCAATGTACTTACTGAAAACACACCGAGTTACACCTTCGACTAGATTTGACTGAAACATCTCAAGCTGATTACCACCACTACCACCAGCTTTCTTAGATATCATCGCCTTGAATTTCCATTTCTCCTTTTTTGGCTCGAACTCCAAAAGAATTACATTTCTGGGGATGCAGAGCGATTTGGAAATAGGGAGTGGGACCTGAAATGGGCGACGATTAAAATTCTTTTCAAAGTGATACTTAAAAATGACATTTTCCAAGGGATCTCCAGCGAGTGGAACTCTAGACTGGAAAATAATTTTTTCAACGACCTCTTTATTAAGTTCTGCTTGAAACTTCTCGCCATAGTGTTTTGTAACGGAATTGGATAGCTCTCCAACTTTTCTGCGATCATCCTGAATTTGAGCAATCTGACGCTTTTCAATAACATTTAGTTCTGCATCAGTCTCTGCTTTATCCACTACAGACATATCCACGATTAACATCCGATCCATCAACTTATCCAGCGGTTTGGTTAAAATCTTTTCAACCCGCTCTTTCTCTTCATTATTCTTGGTGACTTGAGAGATATATTGGCTCATTCGATTAATGGTATTTTGATTGCCAATTTGAATCAGTCTACGTTCCGTATTTTTCATACTGTCGAGGAAAAGTTTTTTCAAAACAGTTTCCTTCACCTGAGCCACGTCATCTCGACCTTGGGAGAACTTCATTAAATCAATCCGAGGTCCTTCTTCAGCGTAAAACTTCGTATAGAAGCGATGCACTGCCTTGAAGCGCCAGGAGGAATTCTTATCGAGATAGATAGGTTCCCCAGATGTTGTGTCCAAATCAATGACATCTGAAGCGCGAATGTGCTGAGCGAAGCAGAAAAGCATCTCTGTTTGTACTTCGGGATCTTCGAAGCGCATTAGCATTTCAGTAAACTTGATCCACCAAGGATCCCGGACGAGCTGGGGGAATTCCTCCTCCATACTTTTGATGATATCGACATAGGGGCCTGTCATCTCTTTTTTAATGAAGGCTCGCTCGTTTGGGAAGATCAATAGCTTGGTAAGACTAGTCAACTCAGGAGTATCTTCATCACAAGTCAGCATCTCAATCCACCAAGTGTTTAAGAGAGCCTTGGGCAGGTTCCGGTGACTAATCTTCTCGCTTTCCCTAAGGAAAATCGGGATTACATAAGTCAGAAAAACTTCTCTGGATGGCGCATAGTCTCCCCAGTTTGGCAGATTTCTAAGTTTGAATGTTTCCTGATTTTCAGCAGCAACTCTTGGATCTGGTTCTTCATCTCCTTCGTGCTCTCGATGTTGGGTCACTTCCCAGTCAGGGAAAATACCAATATTCGAAAGAATTTTGACTTCTTCAGGTAGTGAAAAAGGCATCGGAGACAAGCCACATAGCAGCGTTGCAGGATTGAGCAGCAGATCATTGAGCATATTGGAGTATGCCATGCTACCTTCTGGTGACACCAAGAATGGGGTGTGCTGACCGGCTCTCTGCTTACGGAGGATATTCACGAAATAATGAGCTTCCTGAGCAGGATATTTTGCCAGTTCGTATTCTTCAGCGAAATAGATCTTGCGAGAGGTGCCTGGCTCATAGAGAGCTTCATTACGTATTGCTTCCTGCTCCACTCTTGCATTGACTAAATCTACCATCCTTTTCAAAAATCCCTTACGAGCTTGATCTTTGAGTGGAATAGATTGAATCACCTCCAACATCTGTTGATCCAGTCCTACTTGCTGGCCCACATCGGTATGCCACTCATCTGCATCTTGGGCGATCTCCCAACGATAACTTTCAGAGACATGCTCCAAAAATTGCTGAACAACTTTGCCTCGGGATGGATTTTTCTTCAGATGTTCTATCAACACCTGCCGCTGTTGGGCAGGAGGAAATTTACTGGGTTCTACACCTGCCGCTTTAGCAGGTTCCTCCAATAACTTCATCACCACACGTTGGCCCAATACACGGTCGCGGTAGAAAATGATTAACCGTCCAAGCGCAGCATTAACATCCATTGAAGTGACAGAATTTGGGAAGCAGCTGCCCTGAAGTTTCCGAGCTGGGATGTTTTTGAGGAAAGGGAAAAAGAGAATCAATGCGTTCCTAAACAAATCACCTTCTGGTAACTTGCGCAAAATAAGAGGAATTTGAGACCAGAAAAACTGCATTTGCTTGCCTGGCTCCATCTTGCTGATCAAAGCCCGACAAGTTTTACGCATCAGTAGGGTGTAGGTACTCGGGAAAATGATATCGATGATTTTCTGCTGTTCTGGGCTGAGACCTTCACCATGATCCTCAATCATCTGACCTGTCACTTTCTGCTTTAGCTGCTCTCGCTTTTCTTCTGGGAATTGGAGGAGATAGCGATCATAAGCAGAACTGATGATCTTGAAGGCTAATGCAATGAAGAAATCAGCATCGGTCCAATTGTGCTCGTATCGAGGCTCTGTGCCAAAAATCACCTGTGCATCAACGTCAGAATCAGGCTTGTGGCCGATACCTCCAAGACTCCCAATCGTACTAAGTGTTTGCACAATCGGCTTCTCGCTTTTCCCAAAATCATTGACCAGTTCACCAAACTGTTCCTGCAGATGAGCCATCCAATTTCCTTCACCATCACGCTTGGACTGCTCTGGCAACCAACGATCGATGCCATCAATACCATACATCGAATTCTCACAAAAAACGTGATAACGATCACGGTGCATCATTGGTTTTCCAGTCTCTGGATCAACACCTTTCTTGTAAGTGATATCGAGATTAGGTTGATCAGACGGATTGACATCAAAGATGAAAATACTTTCGTAAACGACTTGGCGCATGCCTTCATCTGCTACCTCAATGAGGCTCTGCATTCGAGCCCGATTAAGTTTACCCATTTCATCAAATTCTTTCTGCGATTGCTCCTTCCAAGCCTCTACTTGCTCATCGGAGAAAGTCTCACGAATACTTTCCAGCAAACTGCTCCCTTGGAGCCCCTTGACAATAGTCTTAATTCGTTTTTCAAGATCGCCTGTCTTTGGATTGCAGGGAACTTCCTGATAGAGTTCCATCAAAATTTTAACTTGTTCTGCTGCAACCGGAGAAAGTGAATCTTCTCCTTGCTTGGCATCGCTTTTTTTCTGCGAAGCGCTTGGAGAATCTTCTTTTTTGCCCAGGATAATATCCCTGAACTTCAGCATGCTTTTCATAGTAGCCTTAAGCTTTAACGCGCTCTACGTATTCGCCTGTTCTAGTATCAATTTTCAACAACTCTCCCTCAGAAATAAACATTGGGGCATTCACAGCATAACCTGTCGAGACCACAACGGGCTTAGATGCCCCCGTAACCGTATTACCCTTTTCTCCTGGAGGAGCTTCAACAACTTCCAAAACCACAAAATTGGGAAGGGTGATTCCAATCGGTCGTTCGCGAAAGAAAGCTACGTTCACTTCCATGTTGTCAATCAAGTAGTTTTTGGCATCCCCGACGAGGTCAGCATCCAGAGCAACTTGCTCATAACTGCTGCTGTCCATAAAATGAAATTCCCCGTCACCTTCATCTCTGTAGAGGAATTGCATGGTCCGATCCTGAGTATCGGCAGGCTTCAGTTTCTCACCTGTCTTAAAGGTTCGATCTAATACCGAACCATTGATTAGATTGCGAATTCGAGTTCTTGTAAATGCATTTCCTTTACCCGGCTTCACAAACTGAAATTCGATGATGGCGTAGGGTTCGCTATCCAACTCTATTCGCAATCCTTTGCGGATATCAGCAGTTTCGTACACGGTCTCCTTTTGCTTGAGATCATATCGAATTTTGTTTCCAATTTCTTAATGTCTGGGTGTGAAATCTTAAAGCAAATACCTTGTTTCCTACCACAAAGCTCTCTATTCTGCCCCAAATTTTTCCAAAATGAATCATTTTTGAAAATTTTTTTGTTCATTTCCTTCTGATTTCTAAACCTTAATGAAAGCACTTTCGTTCAATCCTGCAAGCCCGTGGCAACAGCAATTTTGTTTTAAGGGAGTAAAGTGCCTCATCGTCTGCCGCGGCCCTATTCGACTTGAGGTCATGCAAGTCTTGGAGGAACTAGGTGCACGATACGGCATTCTCCTATCAGAAAAAGACAGCATCACATATCCACAAACTCTTGCTCCTGAACTGCGTTTTATCGCCAGTCGTCATGAGCAGGTCCACCATATCCCTGATTATGTAGGCTCGTCACGAGAGGAACGACATCAATGCATTGATAAAATTCTTAGTCTCTGCAAAAAACACAACTACACACATCTCTTTGCGGGCTATGGTTTCATGGCCGAGGATGGTGACTTCGTAAAGCAGATCGAAGAAGCGAATATTTGTTTTGTTGGCCCCAGTGCAAAGGTAATCCAGCAGGCAGGCTCAAAAGATGAAGCCAAACAATTGGCTCGTAAGCTAAACGTATCGGTTACTCCGGGTGAAGATCGAATCACTGCACGTACTCTTTTAAAAAAAGCTGGAGACAAACATCTTTCTCAGTTTCTCAAAAACCTAACCAATCAACACCATCTTCCTATACCAACAGATTTGCATCTCACTTCAGAAATAATGGACCAAGCTGAGCAAGTTCTTCAGGCTTCCTACGAGCGCCAGATCGATCTGTTCAGCATAGAAGAGCTACAAGCAGAAACGCTCATCTGTTGTAAGGAGATCTGGGCAAAAAATCCGGGCGCGCGACTTCGCTTCAAGCATATTGGGGGTGGTGGTGGGAAGGCTCAACGGATCATTCAAAGTGAAGCTGAGGTGGAATCAGCCGTTAGAGCTATCTTGATTGAAGCCCGAGTGACTGGTCCGGGTGACAACAAGGCCTTCCTGATCGAGATAAACATTGAAGATACTCGTCACAACGAAGTCCAGTTACTTGG
>DPLM01000344.1 GCA_003541985.1 Deltaproteobacteria bacterium
AAGGCTTGCGCACGATGCGAATCAACGTAACCACTGGGCCAGTTGTTGAAATGTTGGAAATTGAGGAGGGAGAACAACTCTTAGTAATTACCCAAACTGGCCGGATGATTCGAATACACACAAATCAAATCCCAATCATTGGAAGAGTTACACAAGGTTCACGTTTGATAAGATTACAGGAAGACGAGCGTGTAATTGCTATTTCTACAGTAACTGAAGAAAACGAGGATACCGAGGAATCTGAGGTAGTTTTAGAGGAAAGTGAAGTGTTTGAAGAAGGATCTGAAACGGTAGAGTGAACGAAGAAGGGCTGGCGCATTTTCTGCATTTTGTGCTGCAAATTGCTTTTTTCGCCACTTTTCAAGAGTTGTATACATGCGAAAAATCTGTTCACTTCTGCTCTCTATTTGTGTTTTGGCATTCTTGGCCAAACCCACATTAGCTCAGGAGTTACCCTCCGGACATATGGTAGATCACCTTGATGTTATACCTGGCGATCCTTCCTACCTGACCGTAAGAGGGGTTTTTGACGAATCACTCTTTTCGGCCATCCAGGTTGAACCCGGAAACACTCCCGGTAAGTTCCAAGTTTCCATTCCACAAGCCTTTCTGAATAATGTTACCTTGCCTCAAAAACAGATGGCTTTTGCTGAGGAAGACGGGGTCAAGCGCGTTGAACTTCAAGAGAAAATCAGTAGGACTGGTGGGGGGAATGTGGACTTTTTGGTCGACATGCAGATCTTTACAAGCACTGGAGATGTCTCGCTTGAGTTGGACAGAGAAAAGTCGGATGGACAGCAGCTTGCCTTTGCCCTGAAGCCAATGCGCAAGAGGCTTGGATCGCAAGATCGAGAGCGAGCAAATTCACAAATATCTGATCCGGGTATAGATGACATGGCAGCTTCAGCAAGCCGTGGTGAAAGGCAACTCAAGCCCATGGCATCACAAGCTCGAGATGCCGTGATGCTTCACCCTGTGGCAGCTTTGTTGATGTATCAACAACCGCTACAGCTGAATGTATCTGTATTGAATGCTTCCACCAAAGATCAAAATGCTCAGAGACTTGCCATTCTTTTAGATCGACAACAAAGGCAGAAATTAGAGGAACAAGTTGGAATGCGATTAGAAGTCACGAACATTTCCTCGGTTAGAGAAGGGATGGTATTACCCAAAACCAAAATCTACTTTAGACCTAATTTTATGAAAGCAGCATTAGCTTTGTCCGAAGTGATTCCTGGGGAACAACTTGTAGAACAGATGCCATCCAGTCACAAGGGCAGGATGGGCACTGATGTCGAAGTTTATGTAGGAGAAAACTTTGAGTAAGCAACGACAAATTTGCACAGTAGTAGGCTGGCTCCTATTAATATCTGTTTCGCTTTTCCCAAAAGGAATTTTCGCTTTTCCTGAGTACACTTCTAAACTTAATGCAATTAAATTAGCTGAGACTTTGGATAAAGGGCTCTACAGAGATCTCCGGATATCTTCGGTGTTCGTCAAGAATCGTACTAACGATGAGCATTTTCTCCAAGCTGTATTGGAAGATGGATCCAGTCAGGAGTGGAAACTTGACCAAATCTATGAGTGGTCGTTGAAAGACCAACTCCAACTGACAGGAAACAGAGTCTTAGTATTCCCATCCAGCGAAAGTACAGAATTTGGCATTTTAGACAAAAATGAGTTTTACCGCCTAGTGCTGACTTCACAGGCTTATGTGAAGACATACGGAGAGCACGATTTGCTTGAAGGGAAAAGAATGACTTACGGGATCAGAAGATTCCGTATGCTACATCCTGGCGAAGAAGAGCAGTTTGCTACCGATGATCAAGGCAACCGTTTCCGTTATGTTCTCGAACTGGACAACGGAGGTAGAGAAATTTTCACTTACTTAGATGCTTATCAACTCATGAATAATGGAGCCTTTATCCAAGAGCCTTTGGAGGACGACATCATTCTGAGTCAACCATTCTTGGTTAGAGAGTTAGTGGTTTTACCTAGACAAGTTGAAGATGAGCTCAGAAACATATGGCGCTTTGGAGTAGAGATCATTTTTGATCAAAATATTTCGTTGACTCCCGATTTGATACCTTACCAAATTGTTGAGCAGAATCTTCGTGATCCTGAGACGGGGCTAAGGAAAAACCAATTCTTCATCCAAGTCATGATCCCGAACGCTGAGAAAATTCGAGAAATTCCAGGTTTTCGGACACTTGAGTACCTGCAGCACGTTGAAGTTGTGACTGATGTAGAACATCAGCAGAGAATCTTTCTGAAAGCGCAAATCAATCCACAGATTTTTGAACTACCTCCTTTCGTAGAAGTCACTAGCAACAATTCCATTGTTGTCAATTTTTTCAGTGTCACAGACCAAAGTGTGACTCGCAGGCAGCAGTTCTTAGAATCCAGGATTCCGATTTCAGGGCTACAATCAGCATTTTTTAACTACCCTCAGGAAACAGAATTTGAACGCTATTACCTTCAAGCAGTGGAACAAATTCGCTCGGCTCAGCGACAATCAAACCTTCACCTAAAGATCGAAACTTACCTGAATGCGCTAGATAGCCTACACGAAGCAGCTCTTCAGGCACAAAATGATCAGGAAATTGCTCAAGCACTTTTGCAGCGAGACACTCTCCTAAAGACACTACCGGATCTGATCATTTCGAATACCCAGCGCAAAATTCTTGAAAGCACTCAAATGGAACAAGATAGCATTCAAATGGAAGAGACGAGAAGGCAACTACTTTCTCACCTAGACCGAGCCGCTGATTTTGCTCCACAAAGAGAACAACAACAAAAAATAGCTTCCCTTCGCAACATTCTTCGATAATTTTTAGGAGGGCTCAGATCCCTCCTAAACTAAACTTCCTCCCTTGTGCTTCTTCCTCCATCTGCTAGCCTTTCTGGATCAATACCAATAATTAATTCAAGGTTGGTGTGCGTGTCAAAACTATTCTTCCTGAGTGGCATCCGCCGCCTTTGGGCTGTTTTACAGCTATTTTGTTAGTGATAGTATGTTTTAGTTGGTTTTACTTCTAAAAAGCACTCCAGGAAATAATGATGATAGAAACCAAAGAGCGAGATGGTTCGAACTCAAAATTGGATCTGGAATATGAGAAATTGACGCAGGATATTGAGCGCAGAAGAATGTTGATGGTCCTAGGCTT
>DPLM01000272.1 GCA_003541985.1 Deltaproteobacteria bacterium
TAAAGGCATAAGAAGATTGCACCAGATTATTGGCAAAGATGTCGTACCTACGACGAGCATTACTGAAAATCTAGCTCTCAATGCGTATTTGGACTCAGCAGCGGGATTACGTAATCGTCGTCAACACATTCAAACTCGAGCTCCGGTGCTACGGCCCAGCTGCAATCGGAGCGACCGTGATGCGAGCATCTCCAGTGAATTCACTGGAGATTGGTTGTCATGAGAAATCATGATTCCACCCATGCTCTTAACCTGGAAGATACTTCGTGATAAAAACACTAAGTATTTCAATGATCTCTTCGAAAAATTTCTAAAGTTCAATACTGTTTGATCGTGCCAGCACAACCTCGATTCACAGAGATTCCGCAGACAAATTCTAACCTCTTATATCGGAAAACTCCATGAGCCTCCCGTTAAGCCTTAAATGGCAAGAGAATGAATTGATCATGTTAGATCAGACCCGTTTACCTATCGAAGAAGTGATGTTACGACCAAAGACCGTCGAAGCTATCTATGAAGCTATCAAAAGCCTAAGGGTACGGGGGGCACCTGCGATCGGTATTGCCGGTGCTTATGGACTAGTCATTGCCATGCAGCACATGCGCAATCTCACTTGGCCAGAGTTTCTCTTGGAAGCAGAGCGCCAAGCAGATTATCTCAGCAGTGCTCGACCCACTGCGGTGAATCTAAGTTGGGCGCTGAAGCGAATGATTGGGAAATTGGCTCATCAGCACGACAGCGAAGCTGCCTATCAGGTCCTATTAGAAGAGGCCCAGATCATTCATGAAGAAGATCGGGAACTCTGCCGGGGCATTGGAGAAAATGGACTTCTCCTCATTGAAGAAGGCATGGGAATCCTCACACATTGTAACGCAGGCGCATTGGCAACAAGTGAACTTGGAACTGCGCTAGCCCCAATGTATTTGGCCCATGAAAAAGGTATTGGTTTCCGAGTTTATTCCGATGAAACTAGGCCGCTGCTTCAAGGTTCTCGACTGACAGCATGGGAACTACAGCAAAGCGGGATCGACGTCACTACGATCTGTGACAACATGGCAGCAGTGATGATGCAGGAAGATAAGATTGATATGGTGATCGTGGGAACTGATCGGGTTGCGGCTAATGGGGACGTAGCTAACAAGATTGGGACCCTCAACGTTGCGATACTGGCGAACTATTTCAAAATCCCTTTTTATGTAGCCTGCCCTGCATCAACTATTGATCTACAAACTCCAACTGGGGCTGAGATTGTGATTGAAGAACGAACTCCAGAAGAGGTGACAGCTTTTGGGGAACGCAGGACCGCACCAATCGATATCAAGGTGAGAAATCCCGCCTTCGACGTCACACCGGCAAATCTAGTAACTGGCATTATAACCGAACAGACGATTCTTCGAACACCATACAATGAGTCGATCCGTGAGACCTACGGTTCAGCCTGAAAAGGATCAGAGCGCACCCCCATTTTGTGAATCAAAACCGAATTGAAAGGAATTACCAGTTGGTTTGCCCTGAATTGACTGGATTCGAAAGTCTTTACTGACTAAACCAAAATCGAAGACTGGGACTACCGATCATAACCCCGCCTGCTTTCTTAGGTCCGTATGTTTTTTCCCCCAATCCAGAAGTCTCGGTTGAGCACTTGTTCAAAACAATTTTTCGGATGGCAGGAGCAGATTGCAATATGTTTCTGATCCCAAGCGAATGATTCAGTTTTCAATCTGCTCAGGAAATGATTAGCCACTAAATTTTGGTTCTGAGCAACTCGATACATCTTAGGCAGAAGATCTCCAATACTATGTCCAGAAATCGGATGAATTGGTCATTCCTGCACCCTTCACTGCTGGCATTCCTGGAATACAGCTAAATGAGTGACTGAGAAATAACCTCATTTAGGGGTTGGTTTCGAGATGTGGTCTAAGATTAGCAGAAAAAATATCTAGTGGAGTTCCTTCAAAAACCTCTTTCAATGACATGGTCATTCACAGAAAAACAAGTAACGGAAAAGGATTCAGAGGGGTAGCCCCACGTAGTTTTCTGCTAGCGATTGGGTAGCTGGTGTAGAAGAGGTCAAATAATGAAGTTCTGCTTCCTGAATTTTCTGACCAAAAGTACCGGCATCTGGGAAACGATGCATCACAGTTGTCATCCACCAAGAGAAACGGACCGCTTTCCAAACACGAGAAAGTACTTTTTTTGAGTAGGCCTCAAGACCTGATGCAGAGTTTTCTTCGTAGTATTCCTGAATTGCATTGAAGAGATAGAACACATCACTTGCTGCCAAATTGAGTCCTTTAGCTCCAGTTGGAGGAACAATGTGAGCCGCATCGCCGCAAATGAACATCGTGCCAAAACGAAGGGGTTCCGAGACAAAAGAGCGCAAAGGAGCAATTGATTTTTCAATCGATGGCCCCGTGGTGACTTGGTCAGCAGCATCAGGGGGTAGACGAAAGCGGAGTTCATCCCAGAAGCGATCATCCGACCACTCCTCCACTTTATCTTCCAGGGAACACTGCACGTAGTAGCGACTACGAGTCATGCTTCGCATTGAACAAAGTGCAAATCCCTGGGGATGGTTGGCGTAGATCAACTCATGCGAAACAGGTGGAACATCTGCCAGGATTCCCAGCCAACCAAATGGATAGACCTTCTCATAGATCTCAATCGCTTGGTCTGGAACAGAAGCCCGACTAATCCCGTGGAAACCGTCACAGCCCGCAATGAAGTCACAGCCCACCCGATGTTCAACTCCGTCTTTCTTATAGCTTACCCACGGTTGATTGGTATCAAAATCATGAGGTTGCACATCTTGAGCTTCATAAATCGTGATTCCGTTAGTCGCTAAACGTTGATTCATCAGGTCCTTAGTTACTTCCGTCTGACCATAGACCATCACCGTCTTGCCACCACTCATTTCCTGTAAATCAATTCGATGTCTTTGGCCATCGAAAGCAAGGTCAAAACCCGAATGAATTATCCCTTCTACACGCATACGCTCCCCACACCCTGCTAGTTCAAGCAATTCAGTAGTCCCTTGCTCCAACACACCGGCTCTAATCCGACTGAGAACATACTCCTGCGACTGCCGCTCAAGAATTAGGGTTTCTACCCCAATATTATGAAGCAACTGCCCCAGTAGCAACCCAGCTGGACCAGAACCGATGATCAAGACCTGTACGCGTTGATTCATTCTTTTAAAACCCCAATCATCTTGATTTCACCCAATTGGCATTCTACGAAGTCTTTCAAGGTGAGCACCATACATCACTGCTTCAATCACCAAATTCAGTTTGGCTGCTTGAGCATCTAAGGCAGTCTTATTGCCCTAGAACATACAGAAATCTGAATGGGGCGAAAGCGCCATATATTTCAGCGGTATGTGGTGTGATACCCCTTCAATCCATCAGCTCAACTCGTCTTTGGTTTCCATTTCTTGAAGTTCTGAAATTACTAATCCTAAAACAACTGTCTTTGGAGCATGTTGCAAAGAAACGAGATCTCTGGGCGATCTGCGGACGATCTGCGATGGCTGCATTGATCAACTGTGCACAGCGTTTGAGCGAGGCATCCAGATCTTGTACTCGTTATCGAGCATCTTCCCTCATTTTAGGAGCGCATAAATAAGCCGTATTCGTATCGCAAAGCTAAACATAATTTACTCCTCGCTCAGCGTAAGAACGCAGTTTGTCCTGATCAGCCTTGCCAACATCCGAGTAAAACTCCTCCATTTTTGGATAAGCTCCTTCTCTGATTGCATTGCGACCTCCTCGAAAATGAAGTACTCTTGATAAGGTAATAGACATCTTAGGGGTCCTGGCGTTAATTAATTTCAAAAGTCAAAGTCTACTCCTTAGATGCCACGCAGGTGCCTGACCTTACCCTCAACCTTCATCATAGATAAGGCAAAACTGATACTCGCCTTCGGTCACGACTCAAACAAGTTGACATAGGAAATCCGTGTGAAGATAGGTTCTACGATATTTTCCATCCGTAATTCCTTCAAAGCCCAGATCCTCCTGAAATTTGACATTATCGAGAATAGCTCAGTCTTCAACCTTGAGTAATTGCTAAGCACTCATTTCTGTATTGAGCAACTGTTCACGGGCATCCAACAGAAACTTAGGTCGTAGTAAACTGTAGCTGTATTCAGCACGGAATGATGGCTGTTACACCTGTTTTTCCTCAGTCAATTAAAATGAAGACTGTTACGAATTGTGGAAACTCAAAGTTTCCAAGTTGGATCTTTTTGATCAACTAGGTGAAGAAGAGCAGGCCATCCCGGATGACGATTTTTTGCAACAGCCTGCGCAGAACTCCCCTCAAATTGCTTAAGGGTTTTAGCCATGATGCTGGTAAGTATTCTCTGTATTTCCCGTTGACATCGCACGTAACTGAACCTCGGCATTATGTGTGAACGCCAAGAGCCGAATAAAAACCCACGTACAGTCTGGACCGGCAGTGATCTGGCCATGATTTCTCAGTAACAGAGTATGGTTTTCGGCCCCCATGGCTTCCAGCAAACGAGTGCTCTAACTCCCGTCTAGCAAAATTCCTTCAAAATCATGGTAGCCAACACGCTCAAAAAATTGACAGCCCTCCTGCGTCACAAGTATCACTTCGCTATTGGTAGCACACAATGATTGGGAGTACGGTTCATGAGTGTGCAGGACAAAGTGTAGATCCGGGCGTCCCTTATTAATAGCAGAATGGATCAAGTACCCAGCTCGGTTGACAGGCCAATCGCTCTCGCTGATCTGATTGCAGTCGATATCAATACGCATTAGATCGCTGGCTCGCAGCTCATCGTAACGAACCCCGAATGGATTGATCAAAAATGATCCGTTCCTGGAATGCGTAGGATTGTATAATTATAAACCACGAGTCTAGCCATGGTGATCCACCAAGCGATAACATGCAGTAAGTTGTAGCATGGCTTGCCATTCAGCCTCACTCATTCCCTCAGGGATTCTTGGTCAGAAAATTTCAAATCTGCGTGCCATCGCACACACTCCGATTGAAGATGAGTGGGACGAGTTTAATGACAAGTCGGTTCTTTTTCCTAAAACTCAGGTGCCCGTTCCCGAAAACGAATCAATCGCGCTATTAAATGAGTGAGAGGGACCTCTTTACCATGCTTGCGAGCAGCTGTAACCAAGTAGCCGTTGAGCGATTGAATCTCTGTCAAGCGTCGGGCTTGTAAATCTTGGAGCATAGATGGTCGGTGATGGGTGTGATCTGCACAGGCATAGTCAATCAGGTCGTAAACTTTTTCTGGATTCACGGATGCACCTTCAAACTGTGCGATGGTAATCGCTTCCTCCGCAATTTCATGTGCGAGTTGACGGCCGTCTGGAAACTGTTGAAATAGACTTGGAGAATCCTCGACTTGACCGCACAAGGCATTCATTCCCATATTGAAACAAGCCTTTTGCCAGATGAAAGTACGTACATTTCCTGAGATGTGAGTTTTCAGACCAGCTTGATTTAAATTTTCCCCAACCTCATTCCCAATCTCGCTCTGCTAACCGTTGGCTACAAACATCCATATTTCTGATCTACCAGCAGGTCCTACCTCACCTGGCTTAATGAACTCAGCAGGCGTGATTGAAACGCTCTCCACAGTTTGATCGATCCCAACATAAGCAGCAACTTGCTCCCCGTTACCCAACCCGTTTTGCAGTGTGATGAAATGGGCAGATCGAGGATTTGAAAGCAAATTCCCCAGTGCTTCTTTAATTTAATGAGTCTTAGTGAAAATAAAAACCACGTCCACGGCTTTAGCCCTAGCAACCAAATCGGCTTGTAGAGGGATCAGGTGCTTCTGTTGGTCCAAGTGACAGATCAATCCACCCTG
>DPLM01000096.1:0-1990 GCA_003541985.1 Deltaproteobacteria bacterium
CTCGGTAGTAATCCTGTTCATTAGCGCAGATCTCCAAATTAAAAACTTATTCTCCTCTGAGCCCTGTTCTACTGAGCATAGTACACCAATGAGCCTCTACACCTTTGCATCACCAGTTCTCTGACAAAAAAGAATCATTTCATTAGTACCACTGGATAGCTGTATACCGAAAACCTCTGTTCTGATTGCGAATTAATTTAGCTAAGTTAGTGTAAAGGAGTCTTTTCGCTGCTGTTACCCATCTGACTATATCCGATAATCATCAGGAGTTTATCCTTAGTTGCCTCATAAAGTAACAACTTGGCTACTCGTTGTGATCTTGGGCTGTGGTAATGTTAGTGAGGTAATCCTCGCCCCTGCCCTCAGCTCAATCACAGAATACTTCCATGTTAATCAAGCCGCTTCACAAGCGCTGCTTTCTGGATTCTTTATCCCAATGGCTCTGTTTCCGCTAGTTTATGGCACCCACTCAGATCGCTTTGGGCGACGTCTTCCCTTGCTCTTCGGCCTTGCCATCTTAGCTCTGGGTGGCCTGCTGGGTGCTCTTAGTGAATCCTTCGAAATTTTGGTCCTGGCAAGAGTGCTTCAAGGGTTAGGTAATGCCTCAATTATTTTAATTGTGGTAACGATTATCAACGATTCATATGAACGCTCAGATGCGGTCCGTGTTTTGGCTACCATCTCTGGCATCATGATGATTGTCCCTGCCTTCAGCTTTGCCTTTGGAGGCTTGATCACTGATTTGATCAGTTGGAAAGGGATCATGATCGTGATCTTTCTGACTGGAATCATTTCCTTGGGGCTTAGTCTGATCTATCTACCGGAAACCAACCTTCGACCCCTTCAAAAATTCAATCTGGCTAGCTTGACCAGAGATTATCTATCACTGCTTACTAACCGGGTATACCTAGCCTATATGTTTGTCTCCACCTTTATAGTGGGGGGGTGGCTCACGATGCTGGGTTTTATCCCCTTTGAATACCAAAGAATGGGGGTTGATAGTACAGAGGTAGGTTTCTGGTTTATGTTGGCCCCAATTGGCCATGCTTTAGGCAACTTCTTTACAATAAGGTTCGTGCAGCGCCTAAGTCTTGAAAGAATGATTCAGCTAGGAAGTCTGCTAACTCTGCTGGCAATCAGTGCTTTGATGTTGCCAAACCTAATGAGTTGGAATCATCCAACTTCAATCGGGATTCCTTGTATGCTCTTTGGCTTTACGTCGGCATTAGCGGTGAATCCAGCAATTACAAGCGCTGTTTCTGCTGCTGGAGATTTAGCTGGAAGTGCCTCGGGGCTGCTGAGGTCAGCACAAATGGGATTTGGAGTACTTGGTGGTGCTGTAGTTGTTAGCGTGGGTGGTTACGAAAATTTTGAAAATGGTGTTATCGTTTTGATAGGATTAGCGCTGCTGGCAACTGTAGCTTCGACCCTGGCAAAGCATTTCAGCAGTAGGGCTCTCGTGACTTGAATGAAACAATATTTTAGGAGTAAAAACCTCCACACGTTTTAATTTCAGAACATGAAGGTACTAGAAAAAAACAGATCCCAACACGCCAATTAACGGATCAGTCCCACTCTAGCACCTCTCTAACACGTCTCAACAAGCTGGCCAATGCCTCCACCTTCTTTAGATCAACTGCATAATCTTCCTTTAGGTAAAGCCAACGAACGGTATAGGAAGGTATTGCTCAAAGATGGGTATTCGATGATGCAGTATTCAGATTATTATCGCCATTGCGCCAGTTAAAACCTGGCTCACACACATAAAGAAAGTGTCAGCCGAAGTGCCATCCCAAGGTGAAGTCCTTTTCCTAACAATTACAGACAAACAGTTCGGGAATATGCAGATTTTCCAAGGAAAATCTCGTGAGGAAACACCCGCAGCACCAGCGCAGCTCGAATTTTTCTAGCAAGATTTCCGAAATTAGCCTGTAGAAACAGGTTATTGGGCTGGGCGCTTACCAAAATCATCCGAATTGACCGGAAATCT
>DPLM01000096.1:2275-2641 GCA_003541985.1 Deltaproteobacteria bacterium
TCCGAATTGACCGGAAATCTCAACAGATGATTGGCTACAACAACTCTGCATTTACTACCAACATCATCCGAATTGACCGGAAATCTGAATAGCCCAAGCTGGTCACCCCAGCCTAAACACTTATTAACATTGCCCAAATTGATTCGAAGGAAACGCAACTTTATTAAAAACGATTAAGAGAAATTTGGGGTCAGTTTTTGTCTTTGAATCGCCCAAAATAAGCTTTTAAGAAGAATCCTAGTGTAGAAATCAGTTGCTAAGTTAGACCTCCAAGCTCAGCAGGGCTTTCTCATACATGCCCTCAGCATTGCCAGATTGCTCAAGCTGGGCTTTTAGCTTCAAGGCCTTGAGCAACTCATCATACTT